>CAYTDH010000168.1:0-8952 GCA_964436325.1 uncultured Tangfeifania sp. | reverse complement strand
GATTAATACACTATCCTGATTGTATTTCAGAGGAGTAAAAAAGGCTATGGCCAAACAAAGCACACAATGCTTAAATGACCATAGCCCGGTCTTACTGAGTTGTACTAAACTATGAATTCACTCCTTTAACAAATATTTCCCCGATTGAACCAAACCCTTCGGGGCGGTAGGATTCGGTAATGGTTATTTTAATGTAACGCATTTCCTTTTCCGGGACTTCAAGGATTTCATTTTGCAAAGCAGCGTCTTCAGTGTAATTGACTACGCCAACTTCTACCCATTCATTCCCATCCAGGCTGCCTTCAAGTTTTACTGTTTTGGTGTGGTTTATTCCCGTTCTCCTGTACAGATCAATCTCGGTTACCGTCACCTCATATTTCATATCGATGGTTACATGGTGGGGGAGTGGAGCTAAACCGGGATCACTGTAAGCCGATTGCCAGAAGGAATCAATATCTCCATCGATGCAATTGGAGGCCCAACCCACCTGATGGGATGAATAATCAATGATTTCCCAGTCGTCTTTGGCGAATTCATATTCGAGGCCTATCAGATGCTCCAGCGATACGGTTTCAGCACTGCTGTAAAACGTATCAATCACCATTTCGCCGGGGAGGTATCCGCTGCTGTAGGTAAGGGGAGCATTCAGGTCAATATCTTCAATAACGACCTTTGTTTGAGATTCAGGAATAATGATGCTGTTTGCCTGTTGGTCTTTTGTTTGATAATTGATTTTCATCGCAACCAAATTATCTGATGCCGGACCAAAAACCAATTTTATTCCCCCGGAGATATCGGGCGATAAATCTTCCATTAACCGGTTTGTCAGATTGCTTTGGTATTCTTCACCATAAACCCGTGCACTGACCTGCATAGGAACAGAGGAATTTCCCTGATCGTCGCGGGTGGTTATTTCAAAAAGGTGTACACCTTCTTCTGCCTGAAATTCCAAAGTGAACATTCCGGGAGATTGATCAAAATCATAATCAAAGGATTCGGTGTTTTCCGTTTTATCTTCATTTTCCCATTTAACCACAATTTGCTCTACCTTAAAGGCATTCCGGAGATAACCTTTTATTCTTATTCGCTGGTTCCCGGGGAAAATTTCAGCGCTGTCTACTTTCACACTATAAATGGTTTCCCCGTCCTGGATGTATTCACTGTGGACATCCATCATGTCTGAACAGTTGGTAAAAAGCAAGGAAGTAAAAAGGGAAACGAGTAGAATAGTTATATTTTTTCTCATAACATTTTTAATTTTGGGTACCATAAAAATCTATTTCCGCCATATTGCACCATCCGGCTCCGTCGAAATTTGATTTTATTCCAAAACGGATGTAACGCATGGGGGGCAGTTCAAGCGGGAAATCAAAATTGTGGCCGGTATTGAGGATCGCATTGATATCTTCCTCTGTTAATTGACCTGCAGGTAATCCCGAAGGTTTTACCAGTTCATAGTCGCCTGCTTTGGTCCAGTGGTTGGTCCAGTCAGGAAGTCCGTCGCCGTCAATGTCTTCGGTGATTTCCTGTTCCGGGTCGATGGGCTCCGAACGGGTATAGACATACCACGTGTTGGGGTTTCCGCGGGTATAGGCATATTCAGCTAATCTGCCCTGTTCCACTTCACCTGCTTGTTGCCACCAAACATACCTCGATAGCTTGTAGACATCTCCGAGATCAACCGTAATATGACGGGGGTAAGCAGATTGGAAGGAGATAACAACGCTGCTCCAATGCTTGTCATCATCAATGAGGTTCTGGTGGTCGCCACTCCAAAAGTTCCAGTCGTCTTCCACCGGCGTTTCTTCATATTCGAGAACGCGCATGATGGATTTGTCCAGTTTTTCCTCAAGCAGCGGGGTCAATTCCTCTTCGGGTTCAATCAGCTCTTCCCTGTTTCCGTAGACATCCTGGATCGTTGCCGCAAATTTTCGGGGTTTATTGGGGTACCCCCGCTCAACATATTCCCCTTCCTGAGAATCGGAGCTTAAAATGCGGGTAATGACCAGAGGGCCGGGGTCGGCTCCTTCGGCTTTTACGGTATCGGCCATGAAGTAAAAAATAACCGGTTCCCGGGCTTCGTTTTGCCAGTTAAAACTGGCTCCTCCAAATGCTTCACTTATTGACAGGCTATTCTTAACTATTTTGAGGGGAGATAGTCCGGGTTGAATTTTTGCAATGGCAGGTTCCGATTCGTTTCCGCTGCGGTCTACACCGGTGAGGGTGACATCATAAGTTTTTGTGGTATCGTCATCGTGATACCCTTTGACAGTCAGTAAATTCTCATAGAGGGATGCTTTAACCTGCATGTCTTTTCCATTGTTGATCGTATAATCTGCCTTTACGTAGAGCAGGTCGTTATCGGCAGGAAGGTCATACTTGATTTCTGCTCCCCCGGAAATATTGGTTATCCTTATATTGGTCACAGGGCCCGGATTGCCGGGTTCATTTTCCAGAGGGCCAAGCACTTTTTCTTTACATCCAGAAAAGATGGAGATGGTGATTATTAGAATTATTATTTTCTTCATTTGATTTGTTTTTAGCGTTATCATCCAAATTGGGAAACATTTACCAGGCATAATTTTGAACCAGGTTTGGATTTTTGGTTAATTCCTGTTCCGAAATCGGGAAAAAGTAATTTTTTGTTCCAAATGACGGATTACTGTAAACCGTTTGCGGGACATAATATTTTTCATACTCCGATTCCAGGGGTCTCCACCCTTCAACAGGGACATTGTTAATTCGCTGTTCAGCCTCCAGCCAGCGGCGGATATCCCAAAAGCGACTCCCTTCAAAAGCCATTTCAATCAATCGCTCACGGCGCAGGATTTCCCGCAATCCCTCTTTCCCTGAAGGTTTATTGGGATAAACACTGTGGTTGGCCCAGGCCTCATCTACAGGGAGCAGACCGGCACGTTCCCTGACTTTGTTTATCCAGGTTTTGGATTCAGCCAGGTTATCGGTTTCCAGCAGCGCCTCGGCATAAAGAAGATAGAGATCGGCTAACCGGAGTGCAGGGAAGGCGTAGGGTGTGGTTCTGAATAAATTCAAATATCCACCGCTTTCGATATGAACCATTTTTTGGGGCCAGTATCCAAACGGACAGAGTTTTGAGGCATGGCCTGCTGCAGAATGTCCTGAGGCAAGATGATCCACGTAGTCCAGGTTTTGATTCATGTCGTTGGAAAAGGTGCGCTGATGACCGTAAACCAATGCCCCGTCGAAAAGAAGATCAGAATAGAACCGCAACTCACGGTTGAAATTGCGGAGAGCTGTTTTTCGTCCAAGCTTCATAAAATATTGATGCTCTTCATCAGTAGGTAATAACTGGTTTGGGTTCATTTCCTGCCAATCTTTATCTTCTTCTACCGGCACTCCGTTTTCGGTGTAATACATCAGCGAAATCTTATGGGGAACTCCATAGTTTGCATTGGCCTGATAGGTTCCCGCACTTGAAAAGTATTTGGGCATAGCATCTCCCTGTAACCCCGAGACAAGGCTGTTGGTATGCGGCCAGATGACCTCCTTATTGTTTTCAATTTTGGATACGCGGTATCCCAGGATTACCTTCATTTTTGTGGAGTCCGAGACTTCTCCTTTTTCTTCAAAATCATCCTTTTGAAAGAGCGAGAAGCCATTTGCTTCAGCAAGGTTGACTGCCTCTTCGCAGGCTGCAAGCGCCTCGTCCCATTTTTGTGCCTTATCAGCAGCGCTTTCCGGGAATAAATTTTCTCCGTCGTTGTTTTGAATCTGAAATCCCGATTCTCCGTTGAAAAGGGGACTTGCTGCAGTTACCAATACTTTTGCTTTAACCGCTGCCGCAATGGTGGATGTGATTCTTCCGTGGTCCAGGGCATCATTTTCATTAACAGGGGGAAGATCCTGGATGGCTTCATCGAGCAGTTCAACTACATAGTCAAAAACTTCATCCACAGGTTGTCTTTCCAGTTTTATGCTTTCAAGCGCTTCGCTGACCTCCCTGTTTTCCCGGATAATGTGTATCGGGCCATACATCCGGAGCAGGTAAAAATGGAGGTAAGCTTTAATGAATTTAACTTCGGCTTTCCATTTTGCCTTTTCATAAGCAGTCATGTCTTCCACCCCGTCAATCCGGTCCAGAAAGATATTGCAGTCTCTTATGCCTACATATAAAGGCCTTCCTCCGTTTCTTCCTTCCCAATAGTTAAATTCCGGATTAACAGCTGACTGATATCCGAGGGCGACCTGAATTCCCGGATGATTTAAATGATAAGGAGCTTTGCTTACCTCATCGCTTCCCAGCAGGGCCGGATTTTCATTGATGCTGCCCATTTTGGGCAGGTAAGAATAACAGGTAAACAGGTACTTCTCTGCATTGAATTTATCGGTAAAAGCATTGTCGATGGTGGCAACATTATCCGGAACAATATCCAGGTAATTGCAGGAAGCCAGCATCAGCACGATTAAAATACTAGAAATATATCGTTTCATTGTAACTCGGTTTTAAGTTCAAAAATTAATTTGTAATCCAATGTTCCAAACTTTTTGAATAGGATATCCCAGTCCGTTTCCTCCCATTTCAGGATCCCATAATTTAAATTTGCTGAAAGTCAGGAGGTTGGTTCCACTTGCATAAATCCTGAAAAGGTCCAGGTTATTGATTGGAACGCTGTAACCAAATTCAACGGACTTCAGTCTCAGGAAGGAACCATCCTGCATAAACCATGTACTGATTTGGTTATTATTCTCGACAATGTTCTCCGATAATCTGGGCCAAAGGGCATACAAATCCTGGTTTTCGGTTGACCAGTGGTCTTCGGCGTAGGCTTTCAGGAAATTGGTATTTCCGAGCAGGTTGCTGCTATAGGCATTTTTCCGGAATGGTGCGCTTGCCTGCTGGTCGATCCAGAAGGAAGACCGTGCTGACCCCTGGAAAAAGCAGGACAGATCCCATTTTTTATAGCCCGTGGAAAAACCAAATCCGTATATGATCTCGGGAACCGTAGGATATCCAATGGGAACCCTGTCGAGGGTTGATATTTTTCCGTCTCGGTTAACATCTTTGTATTTAATATCACCGGGTAAATATTCTCCGAATTGTTCCGGACTGTTGTTAATTTCCGCCTGGTCGACGAAAAGGCGTTCAGCAATATAACCCCATGTTTGGTTTAAAGGTTTTCCTACCCTCGATAACCAGGGGGTATCGCTGTAATCGGGTTCTTCATATTTGACCATTTCGCTGGTTGCCCAGGTGAAGTTTCCTCTTCCCAGGATCCAGAAATCATTACTGAAACGATGCTGGTAATCGAGGGAAAGGTCAATGCCATGATTTTTGGCCTCGCCCACATTGGCACGGACCCCGCTTTGCAGTCCCATACTGGCAAGAATAATCCGGTCCATGAGAATATTGGAACGGGTTTCTCCGAAGAAGTCTACATTCAGGTTAATGGAATTGAAAAGTCCGAGTTCAAAGCCAAAATTGAACTTCCGGGCGATTTCCCATTTTATTTGCTCGTTCTCGTAGCGGCTGATGCTAACCCCTGTTTTGGAATAATCATAGCGTGAACCAAAAAGACCACCTTTGGAACCGTCATTCAGGTTCACTTCGGAGAGAAAGAAGAACCGGTCTTGTGCTGAACCAATGGCGTCGTTTCCCACCAAACCATAGGTTGCTTTGAGTTTGAGTTTATTTACGGTGTTGGTTAAAGGCTGAAAGAACTGCTCGTTGCTGATGAAATAGCCTAAACCAACAGAAGGGAAAAATCCGAATCGTTCATTTTCAGCAAACCTCTCCGAACCGTTGTAGCCGAAATTAAACTCTAAAAAATAGCGCGTGTCATAATCGTAGGTAAATCGCCCGCTGAGTCCCAGGTTGCGATAAGGTAATGACAACTGGAGTGTTCCCGGGTTGGTTACCTTTCTTTCCCTGGCTACAAGGACAAGCAACCCGTTGACCCCGTGTTTTTCTGCAAAACTGTTATCGTACCTCAGGCGGCCTTCATAATAGTTGTTGACCATAACCTGTTTTTCATCTTCACGGTAGTTTAAATATTCGGTACCGCTGTCCGGATTGATTAATGCCAGGTCATATTCTCCCATCGGATTAACCAATTCGTAATAGTACGGGTTATAAAACCGGCTGATGCCCGATCGTGCTTCCCGGTTTGTATTGTAAATCAGTTTTGCATGCAATCCTTGAGTAATGAAACTTAAATCCTGGTCCAGCTCAAATTGCGACAAAATAAGCGAACGGTCTCTCTCCCGGTATCCTCTGGTCATTTCAGCATACGGATTCAGGTAATTTCCGTCTCCGTAGTTTCCATACAGAATATGATCCCTGAATCTGTTTTCTTCATCAGGTTCATAGTATGCCGGGAATAGAACGGGATTGGCATACAATGCCATCCGGTAAATTTCCGACCCTCCGTAGACAGGCCCTGAATAATCATCGAAAGTGGCATGGAATTTTATGCCCACCTCCGTTGTTTGGGTAATATTCAGGTTGATGTTGGAGCGCAACAGGTATTTTCTCAGATCGATATTGTTGTTGAAATCATTTTTTTCGGCCTCCTTCAGAATACCATTGTCTTGATTTACAGAAGCTGCCAGGTAATAACGTGCGACTTTTCCCCCGCCGCTAACATTAAAGTTTAACCTTTGGTTCATCGTATATTCCCGGGTAAGCATTTCCTTCCAGTTGTTATTTGGATAGCGCAGGGGATCGGCCCCTTGTCCGGTTCTGAAGATTTTATCTTCTGTATATCGCGGTAATCCGTTAATATCGCGCATTAAAATCGCCTCGGTATGTTTCCGCATGAAGGTAATGTTGTCGGCAAATTCGATATCCCTTGTTGGTTGAGACAATGAATTTTCAAAACGGATTTTCATTTTGGGTTTTCCCTCTTTTCCTTCTTTTGTTGTGACAAGGATTACGCCATTTGCACCCCTTGCGCCGTATAATGCGGTAGCAGTGGCATCCTTCATAATGGAGAAGCTGGCGATGTCATCCGGTTGAAGACGGGCGAGGTCATCGGCAGATAATTCAATGCCGTCGATCAGGATTAGAGGGGATTTGGAATATCCAAAAGTGGTTACTCCCCGGACAAAAAATTCGGCATTATCCTCTCCCGGTTCCCCGCTTCGCTGGTAAGAAATAATACCCGCAATATTTCCTGCCATGGCGGTTGTTAAATTGCTGGAAGGAACTTTTAAATCGTCTGTGTTTACCGTTTCAATAGATGAAATAACACTCTCTTTTTTCTGCTGGCCAAAAGCAACAACGGTAACATCTTCCAGCTCTTCGGTTTTTTGTTCCATCTCCACATCAATGGTTTCCTGATTTCCCACATCGATGATCTCGCTTTCCATCCCAATAAAGGAGAAGACCAGTCGATCGGAAGGCATGGCCTCAATTTTATAGGTGCCATCATCATCGGTGATTACGCCGCGACTGGTCCCCAGAACCGTGATGGTTACCCCCGGAAGGGGTTCTCCTTCTTCATCTGTGACTCTTCCCTTAATTTCATTATCCTGCTGCTGCGCGGGTTTCTGTTCTTCGGCAGGTTTAATGATGATTTTTTCGCCAATGATGTTGTACTCCAGCTTTTTACCGCGGAATGAAGTACTCAGCACCTCTTCAATGGAGGCCTCTGTTACCGATATGCTTACCGTTTGTTTGTCGTCTACCAAATCATTATTGTACATAAACCGGTAATCGGATTGGGATTTGATGGTTTCAAACAAGGCCTTCAGGGTAATCTGTTTGGCATTGATATTAAAACTTCCTGCCTGGGAATAAGATTTGGCAGCGACGTTTATGACCAATAAAACCGTAAGCATTAAAGTTAGTCTCATTATTAAAAAAATCTTATGCCTGAATGCCCGAAGGCAACAGGTATCCTTTACAATATTTTTCATACTTTTGTTTTTGAATTAGCAATTGTTTTTCAGACGTTGTTAATTTTCGAATTTCAGCAACGGGATTGTAGGCGCATTCCCGTTGTTTTTTTAGTTAGTCAGTTCATCATCTCATAGGCATTATTCTTTTTTTGGTTTCAAAATATAATTGTTTTTTTCAGGCTTGATTAAGCCAGCATCAGCGATTGCAGCGATAAAGTCCAAAATTTCTTCAATACCTTCTTCTTCAAATTCAGCGGTCAGTCTTTTCTCTTTCAGGCTTTGATCGTTCAATTGAATGGTAATTCCATAATTTCGTTCAAGGCTTTCAGCGATTTCCGACAGCGGCTTATTGTAATAGGAAATTTTTCCAAAGCGCCACGAGGCGGGGTAAGGATTGTAATTTTTTTCTAGTGTTAATTCATGAATTGTTTTATTCAGGCGTGCTTCATCACCGGGGGTCATAGGTATTTCTTCACCGGTTTCGTTCACTTTCAGTTGAATGCTTCCGCTTTCCAGGTAGGCAAGGGTTTTGGCAGTTTCGGGGAAGGAGGTAACCAAAAATTTTGTTCCGGTAACCCGGATGCTTATTTCATCGGTGTAGACCATGAAGGGAAGTGCCTGGTCTTCTTTTATTTCAAAAAAGGCTTCCCCGGAAAGATGGACTTCCCGGTGCTTTTTTCCGAAAGTGTTTTTATAGGAAAGGGTGGTGCCGGTATTAAGCCATATTTTGCTGCCGTCAGGCATTTTCAGGAACGACCGGGAGCCATCGGGGGTGACATGTTCTACAAGAATAGGATCGGATGCTTTTTGGGTGCCCATGTTCACTAAAAAATACCCTGCTCCACCCAAAATAACAGCCATAATCAATACGGCGGCTACTTTTCCCCACCACGTATGAAGAGGCATTTTTCGTGTTCGTTTTTTGCGTTCACCAGGGGGAATGTCATTTTGCTTTTTATCCAGTTCTTGCAGAATATCCTGCCAGGCCCTTTCAACATCTATTTTTGATTTTAAATAGTTAAAATGGCTGGCCTGCCAGATATCGCTCAGCTCATCGAAAAGCCACTTGTTTTC
>CAYTDH010000167.1:0-8968 GCA_964436325.1 uncultured Tangfeifania sp. | reverse complement strand
CTAAATCCGGAGGATTCAAATGGTTGCAGAAATTTAATGCGGGGCTGAAGGTATGACTCCGGCCGGAGTCACAGGTTTACATCTGATTCGATTTTCTATAAACATGTGCCCCCTCCGATTTTCCGTAATCGCTACAGGTATCAGAGATTACCGTCGGTGTCGCTTGAAGCGACGCCGACGGTTTGGGGGGAAATGTCAGGATCGGAGTCCGCGCATCCCACGGGGATCCAGACCATGCGCGGGGATTTATTCATCCGATAACTCGAAGTCACCGGATGAATGGAGGCAGGATAGGCTTCTTTTGTTGAAGGACCGGATTAACCTGGCGCAGTTGTTTTGCTTTGCTGTTTTGGGTTATTGTGGGTACCCTAAGGGAGCTTCGGGGCAACAAGCAACCAGCAACCACTTCCAATCAACATTTGTCATTTACTCATCATGCCCGAAAATTTGGGGTGGGGTCTCAAAATAAACATCATCTCCTTTTGTTTCAAATTTTCGAAAATTGCAGATAAACGCTTTTGTACCTTTGCCATGGTTTTATTAAATTTGGAAGGATTAATTCATGAAGCTTTATTATTCAGGAATATGCATATTAATGAGATTGGCCAGACGGTAAAAATTGATTTAAAGAATATTGCATATTTAAGATTTTCCCGGCTTTCCAAGTATTCCCATGTCATCAGTCCTTTTACCCGGATGTATTTTATTTCGGAGGGATATGGCCATCTTTTTCTGGAAGGGAAAAAAATTATTTTGGAACCGGACCATTTATATCTGATTCCTGCATTCACTCCGTGCACCTATGTTTTTCAGGAAAAACTGGCTCATTATTACATTCATTTCCGGCTAGAGCTTCCTTCCGGATTGAATATTTGTCAACTTTACACGATCAGCAATAAAATTCCCGCCGGTTTTTTGGACAGAACGCTTTTTGAACGCTGTGTGGCTTTGAATCCGGGGCATGAACTCCCCCATCACGATCCAAAGATTTACCAGAAGAAACCCTGGGCTAACCAGGAAACAGACTATTCTTCCATGGGAAGTTTTTTGGAAACAACCGGGATTATCCGGCAGCTTTTTTCACGATTCATTGGTTCTGAGTTAACCAACAATATGCACCGCCTTGCTCAGCACAATATCCGGCATATCCTGACTCATATTCAGGAAAACCTGACCAATGACCTTTCCATTAAAGAGCTGGCGGCTCAGGCATGTATCTCCAAAGACCATTTTACCCGTTTATTCAGGTCTATTACGGGTATCCCCCCCACTGAGTTTATTATCCGGAAGAGGATTGAAAAAGCCAAGCTTTTACTGCTAACCACCAATGCTCCGTTGAGTGAAATCACTACCCGAACCGGATTTAAAACCAGCTCCTATTTTTGCCGGATTTTTAAAAAATATACCTCCTTTACTCCTGCTGAATTCAGGAGGAAAAGAGGTTAATCTGTTTCCGGAAATACCCTTTCTTCAAGGTTTTTCATTCGTAATTCAACCGGCGGAAGACTGGGGAGATTGCTCGAAGGCTTGTCGAGGTAAAAATAGGCCGTAGCTGAAACATCATCGCTCCGGTAGAAATTGGTTGAGGTTACCGGAAAATCATCATCTTCCACCTTTGGTGGGTTGGTTTCATCAAGTAACCTACGTTGAACAGTTTTACCGTCTTTTTTTCCCAGGAACCATACCGGGGTGATGTCGGCTCCTCTTTTTTTCATTTCGATGATACCGTTTTTATCGGAATTTCCCATTTGCTGAATGGTCACCCTGCAACTTTCATGAAAGTAGACGGGGTCTTGGATATGGTACCTGTAAAATGCATAAAGGTCATTTTCCTTGTCGGAAATCAGTGAGCCAAAGAACCTTGCAGCATACTCCCCCTGACCCCAGCCGGTGCCGATGTAGTCTTCGGTGCCCGTACCAACCAGGGTGGGGAGATTTTGGTCGCCGTCGAGGAAGACTTTAACCTCACCCTCTCCAAACCAGGTTCCCTGGTATACCGGGTCACCGATAACGCCAATGTTGGTTCCGATGTACCGTCCTTTCCCCTGAACCGCCGGTAAAACTTCATAATCCACTCCCGGAGTGGTTTTGGGGTCCCTGTTCCAAAAGGCATGAAAATACATGGCATCCGCAGGCAGGTGTTCTGTTTTTATGAAATTGATGTCATACCATATCCACACCTCTTCGGCAGATTCGTTTGTGATATTAATAAGGGCAGATTGGTGAAAGGGCATGGGAATGGTGAAATTGAAGGATCGGCCCTCGGGACTGGCGAACAAGGCATTGTCGTATTTTGCTGAGGCACCCAGCCCTATTCCGAAAAAATCACCGACAGGGGCTGAAACGGCTGGCTTTTGGGAACCGTCCCAATACATATCGATACGTACCGCCCTTCGCTGTTCCGGATTAACACCTATTGTACCGCTCAGCCACATCCGGTTAATGATGCCTGGTCCGTTGACATCAAACAAGGTTTTGGTCGCTCCCGGCTGAACAATGTAAAAAGCATTGCCTTTTGCCCCCTGATTGGTGGTGCCGCCTCTCCCCTTTTCTCCCGCAGGATTTTCAGGACTAATCCAGCGGGTGTTTACTTCCGGAGGAGCGGGTTTGTAAAGAATTTCCATGTCTGCCGGATCCCAGGTTTGACCGGAATCCGCTGAATCTCTGCCTGTGCAGGCTCCCAACAAGATGATAATCGAAAATAAATGGAAAATAAGCTTTTTTGAAAAATAAACCTTCATGATTCTAATTTTTGTTATTCACAATTATGGTTGTTGTATTTGAAAAAAATCGATGCCAAGCGCTGCTTTCTCGTCCTTTAACTGAACCTTTGAATTGAAACCCGCATATTCAAATTTGATGACAAAGGCATTTTCTACAGGGGTATTTTCACCCAAATCAACCCATGGATTCGTCACTCCCCCATGGTTAGAATAGAAATCCTGGGATGTTTGGCGCCGGCCATTCACATAAATATTAAACTTTCCGCCATTTCTCCCTACTGCAGCGCAAACTTTTATTACCTGGTTTTCAAATTGTTCTGTAATTTTGAATTCCACAAAATCACCCTGATTTTCAAACCACAGGTTAGCCATGTCCCCGTTGCTTATTTCACCCCAAACAGGGATTGGTGCATAATTTTCCACCACATCGTCAGATTTTCCGGCTATGGTCAAAAGTTCGGCTTCGAGTGCCCCATCAACAAAATACTGTTCTTTTTTGGTTTCTTCAATCAGGAGTTGAAGGTCTTCCACAGCGGGCAGTTTCTTGGAAGCCATTGCAGGTCTGGGCGATCGGTTATGGCGAACCCCCGGAAGCCCGTACCAGAAGGTTGTCTGGGCATACTGGAGAAAGAACCATTGTTGACGGGTTCCACTGGAAGATTCAAAATCAAATTGTATCTTTTCACGAAAAGGAATGGCATCGAGTACCCTTGTCCGGGTGCAGACATTGTATCCCTGCGAACGGGGATGTCCCACAATAATATTTCCCAGAAAAGGTTTGGAAAACTGGTCTGCGGGTGTTGGTACAACGCCTCCGGCCCAGCCGTAATAATCTTCGGTTCCGGTACCAAAATGAGAGGGGAAATTTTCATCAAAGTCCTGATCCACCCAAATTTTCTCGTCGCCTTCTCCCCACCATCCTTCGGCAGGATTGAGAACGGTCCACTGGTCTCCGGCAATAACTCCTTTCCCCTCTGCCGAAAGAAAATTCCAGTCGTAAATCGGAAAAGTGGGCGTTGGCTTGTTCATTTGCCAGGAGGCATAAAAATGCATGCTGTTGTTTTTCCACGGGTTAGAACCGGTAATAAACCTGCTGGATAGAGTTACCGATGCATCTCCCAGGTTTTTAAAACCGATTATCCCCGTCTCTTTCCAGGGCATTATCCAACGGCAAATCATCGTACTGTCTTCTTTTACGGACCGCTCCCACATTTCATAAGGTTGAATTTTACCAACATTATTAAAAAAATCTCCTATGGGGCACCAAATGGTTTCCTGTCCGTCGAAATGCCCGGTCAAAACGGTGGAGCGCAAGGCTTGTGCATAATCTTCAGCCTGCAGGATTTTAACCTCCAATAACTTTAAAGCATGAGGGCCTCCAGGTAATTTCTGAACCAAAGAGTCGCCGGGATTAAGGGTAATTTGTTTGTGAGTTTCCCTGCCGACTGGTTCCGGAGGATTTTCGAGGGTCTGCCCAAGATTTTTTCGAAGCTCCGCTGTTTTGCGAAATTCATCCATGGTGAATGTCCGCACAGGAGTGCCCTGCGGATATTCCCGGTAATTCACGATGTTGTAAAACGATTGTTTGTCCATCGTAATTTTACAGCTTTGAGCATAAGGAATGGGTAAATAAAGGTTTCCTGCGCGGGTTGTTTCATCGGCAAATGGAGGTTTTACAAAATCCTGTCCTTTGACCAGCGCAAAAAAATTGGTGTTGATAACGGGTTCCGGATTTCCATCGAGGTAAATCCGGATATTGGCCCCTGTGGTATCATTCAATCCGTAATAAAAACATACAGCCCAGATTTTGGTAATGGCTCCCGGACCTTCATCCTCCATTATCACCCACTCAGTTTGCCCGTTATTTTCCTCTGTTCTGATGAATCCGATGCCGTCGCTGTCGGCAAACCAACCGGGTTGATCAGGAGACACAGACTCCCTGTTGAAACTACTGGCCTGGAGTGTCCTGTATCCTGTTTCAGGAAAAAGGGTGATCTGTTCCCGATCGGTCATTTCTTTCAGCAGTGTTTCGAGACTTATCGTTTTCTTCGACCCGCACTGGGTTAAAAACACCAGGATGGCCAGAAACGCCATGGTTTTAAACATGTTCATAAAAAATTTATTCATTGCTCAACATTTTAGTAAAAACGGCAAAAGGACAAGAAACAGATGTCAGGTAAACCGGATTTTGTTGGTGGCCGTTGGGATGAAAACATTCCCAGGGAGCATTGTAATCCGGTCCTTTACGGAAATCGTTTTCCCGGAGTTCCTGAATGTACGCTTCAACCAGTTCACGTGCTGCTTCGGGATCTGTCTCCGACAGGGCAAAAGCCACCCATCCTACCGGAGTTCCCCAGTATGCTCCGTTTTGGTAGGTATTTTTTTCCGCCAGTGAAATTTCCCAGGCTGTGGTACTGCTGTAATCATCAGAAGTGAGAATATGGCGGATATTCCCTTTGTACGCCAGGGTTTCATTCCGGTAAGCTTCAGCAAGAAAACGACAGGTTTTTTCCCGGGCCTCCCCTTCCAGTATTCCAAAATATACCGCCAGAGCGGTACTCCACACATCAGGCTGGGCGCTTTTTCCGTTAGATGCTTTCAACATCCCGCGTGAATCTGAAAAAACAGCAGGGATAAGTTCTTTTAGTTTTTGAGCTGTTTCCCGGTATGATGCTGCCTTTCCTTTTTGTCCGGTATGTTCCAGAAGATTTGCCAATTGCAGCGATGCCCGGTATTTCAAAATGGATGGAAAACACAGGTCGCCCGTAATAACCTGAACATCCCGGAATCCAAAATCAACACCCCGGAAATATTCCGTAGTATATACTAATGGGCTGTCGTGCCGTGTAGCAGCAGATTTATAAGCATTTTCCAGACGTTGAATAAGGGTTATCCCGTTGATCTCTTGCTGGAGGATGGCGGTCCGGGCAGTGGAGGCAACATAGGTATGGGCCATGTGGATAAAAAAGAACTGATCGGAGATGGGGGGAAGGGTACCAAATTTGGGAATACCCTGTTCTTCATAGCTGTAGGTTCCCGGAAAGTAGATGGGCAGACTATCTTCCAGCCGCACATGGTCTGCTACCGCTCCAAACGGAACCAGCGACCCTCCGGGCGTAATCCAGGCCTGATCGCATTGGGTGGAAGCCGTCAGCAGCAGCATGTGCCTTTGCTCTTCATGGGGGATCAAACCGCTTTCCAGAGACATAGCATAGTCGCGAATCCAGAAAGCGGGATAACAATCGCGACCTCCGGGGCGGATAAGCGTCCCCCCCGTATTGTTGGGTCCCGGATTATTGGGTACTGTTTGTCCCGGGTAAATCCGGGAACTTTCCAAAACATCTTTGGTAAGGTCTTCCAGGAATTGGAAATCATCCTTCGGCAGAATGGGAAAAGGTCTTTTTTCGTCTGGCTGAGCTTTTGGAAATTCTACAAAAAAAAGAATGAACCCCAGGAGAAACAGGATTTTTTTCATATCAAACGCTATTTAATTGGAAATTACATACCAGTTATACCAGTTGGGTTGTACACTCACTTCGAGTTCAATTTCATGAAATGGAAGAATCGAAAATAATAGAAAAAAAGTAGCTTCATATTTTAATCTTTGGATTTTTGAACACGATGAAATTCATATAGTTTTACTTCTCCCGGTTCAAGTGAAACGGTAATATTGCTGCCTTCCGAGAATGTTTTCCCGGCAAGGTCCTGGCCGTTTTCAAGCGGGGAGGATAATTCAAAGGTATTGTTTACGGAAGAAACCCCCATGGAGCGGTTTAAAGGGAAGGTATATTTTTGGGGTGTTTGGGAGGGGTTATGGAAAGAGGCATACCCGCTGTTGTTTTTCCATCCGGTATAGCCATAGACCTCAGCTTTGGACGGGTCTCCCCCATGCATTTTTGCATATTTAAACCATGGAAAAGCGTGGTGGGCCCATTTCAGTCCTTCAGCCATTACATCCCAGTCGCTTTCAGAGAGGTTTTGGGTTTTGATATACAATTCAATAAATCCGGTACCACGTGAAAGGTTCATCAAAAGGTATTCCCGGAATACACGGGCAGGCTCTCCGGTTTGACGTTTTTTGGGTTCATGGTTGAAAACAGCATTGATTGGAAACTGAGTCTTTTCTTTAACCCAGGTTTGATAATAAACCCCGTCACGATAGACCAATTCTTCGGTGCGGCTGCTTCCTGCTGCTGCATCCCCGGCATTGATCATCCATACCGCATCGATGTGCATCAGCCACCACGGACTCAGGTAGGCCCCGTTGGAAATGACAACATAGACATCAGGATTCACCTTGTGTTGTTTTTGAAAAATCTCCATTAACCGCTCTGTTCCGGCTACAAGATAGTAGGTTTTAAGCTCATCGAACTTATGACTGTTCAGTTTTTCATCGGAAGCGGATAATCCGGCGGTTCCCAGTTGCGGCATCCATGGAATACCGTATTTATTCCCGTTTAGTTCGAACTCTCTGATATTCAAATGACCAAAAAGCCCGTCCAGTTTAAAATAGGTAATTCCATCACGGGTGAGTTCCAGGATGCGGTCTTCAAAGAGTTGCATATACCGGGGGCCGGCCATGGACATCCAGTTTCCCAGTACCTCAAATCCCTGTTCTCTGAATCTCAAAGCGGCCGGCTGCGCTCCGAAAAGGCATCCCGGACTTAACCATAACCCCAGGTTTGAAGCGGCTTGCTGAACGGCTGACTTGCTATAGTCAAAATTATTTTCAAATTTTTGATTCACCTTCCAGGCTTTTTCAGACCAATTGGCGTTAACGTCTTCCCAGCCATCATCAATGACATAGGCTTTTAAAGGAGGGACTCCGCGTTCTTCCACCAGTTCCTGATGCACTTTTTGCACACTTTCAGCAAAAGTCTCTTTCTTAACGCCGGGACCAAAATCAAACCAACTGTTATACTGGATTTGCAAGCGCAAAGGACGGATACGAATACGGTCAATGTATTCAAAAAAACTATCCTGAATAAAACGGGGGTCATCCCCTGCCCCTGCAACTGCTTTGTAAGTATTATACTTCTCACCGGCATCAATGGAGTGCCCCCACAAATAGCCGCAGAAACCTGTATTATTTTCAACGTAATTCCAGGAGGCGGGAAATTCAGTTCCCCAAAAGGTCCCGGATTCAGAGGTATACAAAGGTTGTCCAAGTCCCGGGCGCCACTGTGCCGGCCCTTGCGCGGTTATTTGTCGTATTTGGTAGGGCTGGTAGATATCATCGAGTGAAATGCATTCCACGTCTATCCTTTCAAGTGTAACCTTTTTGTCCGGTTGAATAACCAGGTATTTATTCAGCCAGAAATTCCCGGGGGCGGTTTCATAATAAACGCTTACCTTTAGCTGATGCTCCGGATTTTCAAGTAAAAAACCAAGCTTTTCTTTTTTTTGTACCAACACTTCTTTTACCAAAAAGTCATCTGAAGTTAAGACAACATCGGTTCCTTCCAAATGGGTGCCCTCCGAAATACGAATCCTGAATTCCGATGTATTTTGTGGAAGAATATCCTTACCCGCCTTTTTATTGGTTATTTTGATTGTATTGAGTTTTTGGTTTTCAATACTCAGGGTCCTTGAGAGGGCCTCGTTTTCAATAACAAATTGATTTTCTTTTGTGCATCCCCCCATCAGGACTAAACTCAAAAACAAAATGAAAATAGTGTTTCGCTTCATGGATTGAAATTTTTCAGGTAAACGTATTCAGTTAAGGGTGTGTAATAGAATAATCTGCCTAAAGATATTTTATAACTCGTTGAATAAATGAAATCTAAAAATGTTTATCAGCTAACTTAATTCATTACACACCCTAAAATGGAAAAAGGCATAAAACTCCATTTCATGCCAGGCCGGTTGCCGGTCGGATGGAACCGGTAAAACAGGCTATGGTGGTTCAGGCTGACTGCATGCAGCCAGTGCGAACAATGCAAGCGTGATTCGTTTTTTCATCGTATTTCTATTTTTGAACCAGGGGCGGTGCTTCTATTTCCAGCGGGAACTTTCCTGCCCCCAGATATTCAGAAAAACGCCGCTGATATTCTTTAATAAATGCTCTTTTGACCAATTCAAAACTAAGGGGTTGATCAGGATAATCCAATTCATCCTGAAGAAGAAAGGCTTCTCCTCCCGGGATAATCTTTGCATCTTCCCTCTCCCGCCAGTTCAAACTGTTTTCACGGCGGTAAGAGGCCAACAGCTCCTGAAAATTGTTTCTAAAAGCCTTTTTGTCGACC
>CAYTDH010000166.1:0-8976 GCA_964436325.1 uncultured Tangfeifania sp. | reverse complement strand
GCAGATTTCCTGAACCAGCAATTGGAACCTGCCATGGGGTTTTCGCTTCAAGCAGAAGAGGGAACGAGTAAAGGGATTCAGCTACAACTGCTTACGGAACGGGATGAAGATTTGGGAAAGGAAGGTTATCGTCTGAAGGTATCTCCCGGAAACACTGTTGTTACGGCCAATGAGCCCAACGGTATATTTTACGGGATACAGACCTTTCTTCAGCTTCTGCCGCCGGAGATAAAAAGTAAAACGTTGCAGGAAGATGTGACCTGGGAAGCTTCATGTGTGGAAATTGAGGATGTGCCGCGTTTTCCCTGGAGGGGACTGATGCTCGACGTAAGCCGGCATTTTTTTACCAAAGAAGAGGTAAAGCAATATATCGATCAACTGGCAGAATATAAGATGAATGTTTTTCACTGGCACCTTACCGATGATCAGGGGTGGCGCATTGAGATCGAAAGTCTGCCGAACCTCACAGAAAAAGGAGCCTGGAGAGCTCGCAGGGTAGGGCAGTGGTGGAAAAGAGAGCCCCGTCAGGAAGGAGAACCTGCCGATTATGGGGGCTATTATACTCATGAAGATATCCGGGAAGTGGTGGCCTATGCAAAGGAACGGTTTGTTGAAATTGTTCCTGAGATTGACGTGCCCGGCCACAGCATGGCTGCCATCGTTGCCTATCCGGAGATATCCTGTACCCAGACCGTTAGCGAAGTGAATGTGGGAAATGTTTTTTATACCCAGGAGGAGAATTCATTGTGTGTGGGAAACGACCTTACCTTTGAATACCTGGAGAAAATTTTCTCCGAAGTCGCCATGCTTTTTCCCTCCGATTATATTCATGTTGGGGGCGACGAATGTTATAAAGGCTTTTGGAGTGAATGCCCGAAGTGCAATAACCGTATGCAGGAAGAGCAATTGAAGAATACCGATGAACTGCAGAGTTACTTCATCAAAAGAATGGAAAAAATGCTGGAGACCTTTGACAAAAGACTCATCGGCTGGGATGAGATACTGGAAGGCGGATTAGCACCCAATGCCACTGTTATGTCATGGCGCGGAATGGAAGGAGGAGTCCGGGCAGCCCAGGCAGGGCATCATGTGATTATGACGCCCAATAATCATTGTTATCTGGACCTTTACCAGGGAGAACCCTCAGTTGAGCCCGACACCTATTCCATGTGCCGCTTAACCGATTCTTATCATTTTGAACCCGTTCCCGACGGGGTGGATGCTGAACTTATATTGGGAGGCCAGGGGAACCTCTGGACCGAATCGGTTCCTCACTTCAGGCATGCCGAATACATGACCTGGCCCCGCGGATGGGCACTGGCAGAAGTGCTGTGGTCCCCTGCCGAAGTAAAAAACTGGCCCCGTTTTGTGGAAAAGGTGGAAACCCATTTTGCGCGGGCCGATTTTGAAGATATCAAGTATGCCCGGAGCATGTACAATGCCATCATCACCCCTTATTACGATGACAATCAAGAAATGCAAATTAAACTGGATACCGAAATCGAGGGACTCGACCTGCGGTATACGTTCGATAATACCGACCCTGATCTTTACAGTCCGCAATACAGCCATCCCCTTTCGGTACCACGGAATGCCACCTGGCTGAAGGTAATCAGCTATAGAGGAGACCAGCCGGTGGGTGAACTGATCACCCTCGGGATAGATGAACTCCAAAGCAGAATAAAAGGATAGTATTGAGACTATTTGTTTGAAAAATAACTTTTTATTTCTATTTTTGCGCGTTCAAATTTTACTAGTAATAAATAAAAAGAAATCTTTATGTTGAATCAGTACGAAACCGTTTTCATTTGTACTCCCGTTTTATCTGAGCCACAGGTAAAGGAAACGGTAAAAAAATTCAAGGACATCATCACCAATGGTGGAGGTGAAATGGTCCACGATGAAGATTGGGGCATGAAAAAACTGGCTTACCCCATTCAAAAGAAATCCACCGGCTTTTATCATTTGTTTGAATTTAAGGCCGACCCCGCAGCGATTGAAAGAATCGAAATTGAAATGCGCCGTGATGAGCGGATAATCCGGTTTATGACCGTAAGACTCGACAAATACGCCGTTGAGTACAGTGAAAAAAGAAGAAGGCTTCAGAAAGAAAAAACACAAAAGGAGGGGTAAATTATGGCACAAAATACAAGTGAAATCAGATACCTGACGCCACCGTCGGTAGAGATAAAAAAGAAAAAATATTGCCGTTTCAAGAAAAACGGAATCAAATATGTTGATTACAAGGATCCTGAGTTTCTCAAAAAATTCCTGAACGAGCAGGGGAAAATTTTGCCCCGCCGTATTACAGGAACTTCTTTGAAATATCAGCGAAAAGTTGGTCAGGCTATCAAAAGAGCCCGCCAAATTGCGTTATTGCCTTATGTAACCGATATGTTAAAATAAAAAAGGAGGGCTTGAAATGGATATTATTTTAATAGAAGATGTTGATAGATTGGGAAATAAGGATGATATCGTCACCGTAAAAGATGGCTATGCACGCAACTTCCTGATCCCGCAAAAGAAGGCTGTTGTCGCTTCTTCCACCGCCAAAAAGGTGCTGGAAGAAAATAAAAAGCAACGCGCCCATAAAGAAACACGCCTGCGCGAAGAAGCCCAGGCCATTGCCGAAAAACTGGCCAATAAGAAAGTAAAAATTGGTGCGAAGATCAGCTCCTCAGGGAAAATCTTTGGTTCAGTCAATACCATTCAGGTGGCAGAAGCCATCAATAAAAAAGGGTTTGAAATTGAAAGGAAACAAATCACTCTGCCCGAAGACAGCATTAAAGAGGCAGGAACTTACACCGCGAAGATTAAACTCTTTAAAGATGTTGTGGTTGATCTCGAATTTGATGTGGTTGGAGAATAAAAGACCACAGGTTAAGAAATAGAACAGTGAAAACCCGGATATTTTGTCCGGGTTTTTTGATGGAATAAATTGACAAATTGATAAATAGTCAAATTGACAAATTGATAAATTGACAAATTGATAAATTGACAAATTGTGAAATTGTGAAAAACTGATTAGTTTCCGGGTGAGCTTAAGCCGTTTTATTGCGGACTGCAATGGTTTCAATTTCGACCAAAACACCGAGGGGCAATTCTTTCACAGCAAAAGCCGCCCGGGCAGGTGGGTTTTCGGGGTAAAAGGAGCCATACACCTCATTCATGGCTTTGAAATTTTTCATGTCGCTCAGCAGGCAGGTCGATTTGACCACATCTTTATACGAATAACCCGCTGCCTTTAATATCGCACCGATGTTGTCCATCACCTGAAGTGTCTGTTCACGGATATCTCCTTCCACTACCTTCATGGTTGTGGGATGGAGGGGAACCTGCCCTGAAATGTAAAGGGTTTGGTTGATTTCTACTGCCTGACTGTAGGGGCCGATGGCTGTGGGGGCATTGGGCGTTGAAATAATTCGTTTCATGGGATGTAAAGTTTAAAAATTATCTAAATGGCTTTGCCGTTTTTGAAGTTTTAAATCCTTAAGCATCGATGATTTGGCTGAAATGGTAAAGCTGTAGCTTTTCCGGAAACCAAAGGGCACAAAATTGAAGGACATCTGCCAGCAATGCAGATCACGGTTGACATTAAAGGAGGTGTAGGAAAATTCCCCGGCCATGATGTCGTAGTTGGTGTTCATACTAATCCGCCATTTTTCGGTGAGGTTTAAATTCCCCCTGAGGCCAACGGTCTGCGAAAAACGCCCCTCATCTCCGGGTTTTCGGGGACCTGAATAGTTAAAGCTATAGTCAAAACCAAAATCCCAGGGGATATTAAAATCGGTATAATTCTCATAATCCCCCGGAAGGATATTTTCATCTTCGATGAGCTCTTCGTTTTTTTCGGCTTCTTGTTCACCCTTTTTTGATCTGAAATTCAGGCCAAATGAGAGGTTCGCCCGGGTGAGGCGGCCCAGTTTGGCCAGTCCCGTTTTTTCATTCCACACATATTTATGAATTTTTCGTCCTTCTTCATCCACCATATAAGGGTCGAGAACACCTCCCATGTTAATGCTAACCCCGGCTACAGTTGTGCGGGCCCGCAAACTGAAGGGGGATAAGTTAAGCGAGTCGGCAATTAGATTGTAGGATGAACCCACGCTGAGGTTATCAATGATTTTCACTTTCCGGTACTTTTCTTCGGAATCGGTTTGTGTGGTATCGCGGGTATCCAGAACCTTCATTTCCAGATTATTGTTCATTGAAAAGGAGATGGCCCCCGAAGCACCTCTGCCGGGTGATCCTCCATAAATCCCTCCCTGGTTGACATCCAGGTAGTCAATTCTTCCGGTGGAGTCTACCTGTACCTTTTGCCAGTAGTTAAACCGGTCGGCCCCAAAATCGGGGCGGTAACTGAAACTGACCGAGGGTGATAGCTTATGCCGGATTCCGGCGATTTTGGAATTGGGGTTAAGCGGGAGAAACATCCCGTAAATGTTGGTGGAGGCACTCAGACTGTAAGAATAGTCATAAACCCTGTTGAGCCCCGTAATGGTATCGGTTCTGATGTGGGTTTCATTGCCAAACTGATCGTGGAAAACCTGGTCTTCAACATAGGTGTAATCATATTTTTTGAAATACCATTTTTCGTTGTAGCTAAAACTGGGACTGAAATTGATGTTGTTGAAAAGATTAAAGCTGGGCAGTGAAATGGGAATGTTATGCTTGATCCCGTTTTTCCAGTCGCGGGCAAATGATTTTTCCAGGATTTCAGATTCGTGGGCGGTGATGGTATTTCTCAGGTTACCGGTATAATTGATTCCAAACTTTTCGTACCATTTGATGGCTCCGCTGCGGTTTTTTTTGCGTAAGGGATAAAACTTCCGCATGCTGAACGTCATTTCGGGTAGCGAAAGGGTGAGTGACGAATCGGTGGAATTCTGCGAATGGCGCAGGTTTACCGACATATTGAAGGGTGTATTTTCAAATTTCTTGTTAAAAGAGATGCTCGATGATTTTTGGGTCGAAAGGTAATTCTGGCTGGATAAGGCATTTTGCTTGTCGAAACCACTTGACGAAAGATTTACACTGGCAGAAAAGGTTTGATTGGGGTTTGCTTTGGCATCCTGGCTATGGCTCCAGGTGACAGCATATTGAGGAGAACGCCGGTAGGTGTCGAGACCTCTCTCTCCGTAAATGTTTACGGCATAGCGGAAGTCCAATCCGCCGCTGAATTTATACCTTTTGCGGTAATTGGTATGCATCTTTCCCGACCATGAGCCTTTGGAATAGATATCTCCCCTGACCGATAAATCGAAATATTCGCTGGCTGCCCAGTAATAGCCGCCATCGCGCAGAAAGAACCCCCGGTTATTTTCCTCTCCGTAGGTAGGCACCAGTATTCCTGAAGAGTAAGTGGGCGAATTGGGAAAATACCCGAAGGGAAGAATGGGAAAATAGATGGGGAAGTCCTCCAGCACCATGTAGGCCGGACCGGTAATGATTTTATTGTTTGAAATGACCTTTGCCTTGGTCAGGTGCAGGTAAAAATGGGGATGGTCTGCGTCGCAGGTGGTGTATTTTCCTTTTTTCAGAATGAACGCATCTTTCGAAATCTTTTTGGTGCGGTCGCTGTGCACAAAACCTTCTCCCTGTTCGGTGATGACATCGGTGATAATTCCTTTCTCGCTTTCAAAGTTGTACCGGAGCGTTTTGGACTCAAATTCCTCATTTCCGTCCTTAAAAACAGGCTTTTGGGTGAGGGTTCCTGTGGAATCTTTGATGCCTTCAGCATAAACCTCTTTTGTTTCGAGATCGAGTTCAATAAAATAGGCTGTAAGCTCTATTTGTTGGTAAGTGACCCTCGAATTGTTGTAAAGAAAGACTTTTTGCCCGTCGAACGAAACAATGATGGAGTCCTCGGCATTGTAATCAATAGGGGCTTCAATGAAAGGAGCTTCTGTAGTGTCTGCGGTTGTGGTATCGCGAACCGCAATGCTGTCGGCTTCGAGGGTGTCGCTCACAGCCGGGAATGCATTATCCGGAAATGTTTCGCGGGTTTGGATATCCGGGGGAGCATTCTCCGGTTCCTGGGAAAAGGCGCAAAGACCTGATAGGAGAAATAAATATGTAAAAAATATTTTATACAAAATGTTTTCTGAATTTAAAATGCTTTACTTCCTGGCTTGACGTGCAAAAATAAAAATAAGCCATATACATAAGCGCTAATAAATGTAAAATAATTTTAATATTCGTATTTTTGACCGAAAAAGCGTTATCCATACCATGAAAGCAAAATTATATATTTTTATCGGGTTTGCTTTATTGTGTCTGAAAGCGCATGAGCTGGAGGCAAAGAACAGGGAATTGCCTCAAAAACCTCCCCCCAGTATCTCGGTGGTGGTGATTGATCCCGGACACGGGGGAAGAGACCCGGGGGCTGTTTATGGGAATGCCAGGGAAAAAGACATCGTGCTGGACATTTCCCAAAAGCTGGGGGCATATATCTCTGAGGCGTTTCCAGGAATAAAAGTGATTTATACCCGTGAAAATGATGTTTTTGTTCCGCTGTATCAGCGGGCAGCCATCGCCAATGAAAATAATGCCAATCTGTTTATTTCCATTCATGTGAATGCTGTGAGCCGTGGAATGGTTCAGGGCACCGAAACGTATATCCTTGGAGAGCACCGTACCGATGATAATCTGGAGGTGGCTAAAAAAGAGAATGAAGTTATTTTGCTGGAGGACAATTATTCGCAGACTTATGAGGGGTTTGATCCCAATTCTTCGGAGTCATACATCATGTTTGAACTTGTGCAGGATGAGTACCTCGAACAGAGTGCGATGTTTGCGGCAGCCATACAGGATCAATTCCGGGAGAGGGCCAGGCGCATCGACCGGAGTGTAAGGCAGGCAGGTTTTCTTGTTCTCCGCGAAACAGCCATGCCCGGTGTTCTGGTTGAAGCAGGGTTTCTTAGCCATCCCTCCGACCGGCAATACCTGATGAGTGAAAAAGGCCGTGATTATCTGGCATCAGCAATTTTCAGGGCTTTTCGCGATTACCAAACTAAAGTAGAGCAGAAAAGCGTTTTTGCCCTTACATCCGATGAAAATCAGAGTGAACAGGAAAAAGAGACTCCCCAAAAAAGGACCTCCGCTCCGGCAAATATTTGGTTTTCCGTTCAGGTGGCTGCTTTTAGTCATTCAATGAAACCAATTCCTGAAAATTTTAATGGTGTAGCTGGTATTTTTGGAGTGAAAGACGATGGAATACACCGTTATTTTTCGGGGAAGTTCGATTCCCTTGAAAAGGCCCGGGAAGAGAAGAAGCGGTTGCAGCCCCAATTTTCTGGTGCATTTGTAGTTGCTTTCCGCGAGGGGAAATTAATTTCTGTTAAAAAGGCTCTCCAAAAAATGTAATTCCTGTTTGAATTTTCTAATTTTACAGTGCTCCTTTTACAAAAAGAGATGAAACGAACTATGATATGCAGGCTGGGGGAACAGACAGGGGGATGTTTATTTGGCGAGTCCCATGTGTTACCCTAAAAAAATAACAATAATAGGCACATGAATATTTCGAAATTTACGAAACTGGGAATTTTAATTGTGGTTTCTGCTACCATTCTGATATGGGGATTGAGTTACCTTAAAGGAAATGATATTTTTAAGGATACCCATTATTACCATGTTATTTACGACAGTATTGACGGTCTCGATGAATCGAATGAAGTTGTTTTAAATGGCTATAAGGTAGGGCAGGTAAGGGATATTTCCTTTATTCCCGGCGTGGAGCACCGTTTGCGGGTTACTTTCATGGTTAATGCCGACGTGGAAATTCCTGTTAATTCTGTTGCTCAGATTGTAAGCAGCGATTTAATGGGGACCCGTTCGATCAAACTTCTGCTCAGCAAAGAGGTAGAGGTGTATCAATCCAATGACACCATCCCCGGTGCGGTGGAAAAAGACCTGAAGGAACAGGTGAGCATGCAGGTACTTCCCATTAAGAATAAAGCTGAAGAATTGCTGGGGACCATTGATTCGGCCATAACTGTGCTTACGGTTATTTTTAATGAAGATGCCCGGAAAAATCTTTCGGAAAGTTTTGAAAACATCAACAGGACAATTGTCAACATTGAAAAGACCACTTCTGACCTCCAGGAACTGGTCGCTGCTGAGAAAGAAAGTGCAGGGAATATTATCACTAATCTGGACAGCATCACAACCATGTTCAGTCAAAATACTTCTGAGTTTGAGCGTACCCTTCAAAATCTGGCCCGGCTGAGCGATACCCTGGCTCAAATGCCCGTTTCACCCGTGTTGGATAATGTACAAAAAGCCACCACTCAGTTGAATTCTGTGCTCGGTCAGCTCCAGAGTTCCGACAACACAGCGGGATTATTGCTCAATGATGATGAACTGTACCAGTCGATCAACCGCTTGTCAGCCGATTTAAGCACTTTAATCAATGACATACGCATCAATCCTGAACGATACGTTCACTTTTCGGCCATTGACCTGGGGAAAGATGTTTACATTGATGCCGGCGGCACAGGTTCGTCCAAAAATATTGTTTTTAAGGTGCATCTGATTTCAAGCAAGACCAAAATACCTGCCAATGCCGAATACTTTGAAGGTCTTGGGCCGGTGGAAGAATATGAGGCCAGTGCTGCCTACACCTATCTTGCCGGAGAATCGAATTCGTATGCCGAAATTTCCAGACTGCATCAAAAAGCTTTGCAGGAATTTCCGGAAGCAACCATCGTCGCATTTCGGAACGGACGGTTAATAAAATTGGAAAAAGCACTCCGGTTGTTAAAAAAATAAACAGTTGGATGTTGATATGATTACTTATGAAAAACATTACCCTATCACTACCTACCTGTTAGGGGGTTACAAATCAAAAAGTTAAGAATAAGTTGTTGATTTATAGGGCTCTATAAAATTTTGAAAATCTTTAATTTTTAATGGCCTCAAATAGAAAACAATAAACTAAAAGGGGCCGGATTAAAAAATCCAAATCCAGAAACTTGT
>CAYTDH010000165.1:0-8987 GCA_964436325.1 uncultured Tangfeifania sp. | reverse complement strand
GATCGATGAAGAAAACCCGGGGTATAAGCATTTTGTCCTGGCTCCTCACCCGGGAGGTGGATTGACCCACGCAAAAGCTGAACTTGAATCGATGTACGGGAAAATTGTTTCTGACTGGAAACTGGAAGGAGATGAATTCATTTACGAGGTTGAGATCCCGGCCAATACAACCGCTACCCTTATGCTCCCGGGAACAGATGAATCCAGGGAACTGGGTTCAGGAAAATACCGTTTTACCACTTCATTGTAAAGAATAATTAGGTTCATCAAAAAAATCATTCCTATGAATTTTATGAAGTTTAATCACGCCCTCTCCATCGTCGTCTGCCTGATTTTTTTAGCCGGGTGTTCAGCACGGAATGCGGAAATAAGAGGAGAAATGAAAAAATGGCACCGCATTACCCTGGTTGTTGATGGTCCCGAAACCAGTGAAATGGACACAAACAATCCCTTCCTGAATTACCGGCTCGATGTAACCTTTACTCATCAGGATACCTCCTTTCTGGTTCCCGGTTTTTATGCCGCCGATGGCCAGGCCGCCGAAACAAGTGCTGATTCGGGAAATAAATGGATGGTGCATTTTACGCCCAATAAGACCGGCGAATGGGCCTACAAGGTCTCTTTTAAGGAGGGCGAAAATATTGCATTGGCTGCAGCTTATCAAAATGCCGGAGGAGCTTCCTCCGCCGATGGAGCGGAGGGGGCCTTCACCATTGCTGAAAGCGATAAAACAATGCCCGATAACCGGGCCAGAGGGCGTTTGAATTATGTGGGGAAACCCTATCTTCAATATGAAGAATCGGGCGAATATTTTATCAAAGTGGGCGTTGATGCTCCGGAAAACCTGTTTGCTTATGAAGATTTTGACGCCACTCCCAATGTATTTGGTCACCTGAAAAGCTGGAAGTTTCATGAAGATGATTTTGAGGAACAGGCCCGCCCTTTTCTGTGGCAGGGCGAAAAAGGGAAAAACCTCCTGGGAGCCATAAATTACTTGTCGGAGGAATACCTGAATGTATTTTCATTTCTCACCTTTAACATCGACGGCGATGATCGGAATGTCTTCCCCTATTTGTTGAAGGTTTCCCCCGGGGAATATGAAGAATATGCCAGTGTAAAAGCGAACCGGAATGCATGGGATTCGCTGTTTTACAAAACCCGCCTGGATGTTTCGAAGTTGGAACAGTGGGAACGCATTCTGGAATATGCTGAAACACGGGGGATGTTTCTGCATTTTAAGACCCATGAAACCGAAACCGACCATTTAATGGACGGAGGTGTTTTTGGTCCGGAAACAAAACTTTACTATCGCGAACTCATTGCCCGGTTTGGACATCACCTGGCTCTGAACTGGAATTTGGGCGAAGAGAACAATCAGCCCATTGAAGAAGTTAAAAAGGTGGCCGGTTACGTTTATGGTTTGGATCCTTACAAACATCATCTGGTTATGCATACCTATCCCAACCAGGACGATCGGTACGAGGAGCTGATTGGGGATCAGTCGCCGATGACCGGAGCTTCCCTGCAACTGAGCGATGCTGAATTCAGGGATGTGCACGACCGGGTTTTGAAATGGCGGGCCAGGTCGGACAGTACCGGCAAACGCTGGGCACTGGCGGTGGATGAACCCGGAAAAGCCAATACGGCCCTTTTGCCCGATGCCGAAAACAGGGAGCACAATGATGCCCGCCATGGGGCGCTTTGGGGAACACTCATGGCCGGCGGGTACGGTGTTGAATGGTACTTTGGCTATGAAAGCCCTCATTCGGATTTAACCTGTCAGGATTTTCGCTCCCGCGATCTTTTCTGGGACCAGAACCGTTATGCACGCAGCTTTTTTGAAGAACATCTTCCCTTTTGGAAGATGGAGCCTGCCGATGAGCTAACTGAGGATGTCTTTTCCTATTGCCTGGCAGAAAAAGGAAGCATTTATGCGGTATATCTTCCAATGGATTTAACGGTGGTATCCCTTGATTTAAGTCACACGCAGGGTCCATTTGAGGTAAAATGGTTTAATCCGCGCAATGGCGGGGAGCTGCAAAACGGGAACGTTACCCGCGTAACTGCCGGGGAACGGGTCTCCTCTGGTAATCCGCCTTCTGACCTTGAAAAAGATTGGGTCGTTATTTTCAAAAAAAATTAATAACCAATGAAGAATCAATCTATTATGCCGAAAAAGAACAACCTGTTCACGGTTTTTTGCTGTTTTGCGCTTTTTACATTCAACGCCTGTAACGTTTCTCAAAAGGAAGAAAAGAAAGAAAATCCCCGTCCCAATATTGTGCTGATTATTTCAGACGATCAGAGCTGGACCGATTACAGTTTTCTCGGGCATGAACATATTGAGACCCCCCGTATTGACCAGTTGGCGCAGGAGGGGTTAACATTTACCTACGGGTATACCGCCGCACCATTGTGCAGTCCTGCCCTTGCTTCCATTGCCTCCGGACTGTATCCGCATCAGCACGGGATTTTGGGGAATGACCCGGTTTATGATTTTGACGGCCGGCGTTATACTGATGATTGGGCACAGGCACGCCGAAAACATTATCAGCAGTACATCGATTCCTACCGGGAACTGAATACCATTGCAGACGTTCTGGGTGATGAGGGGTATGCATCGCTGCAAACCGGAAAGTGGTGGATTGGAAATTATCAAAACGGAGGATTCGATGAGGGGATGACACACGGGGATCCACTCAGGGGAGGGCGCCATGGAGATGAAGGGCTGAAAATCGGTCGCGAGGGCCTGGATGTCATTTATCATTTTGTCGATTCAACCAGTGCCGCCAACACCCCGTTTTATATATGGTATGCTCCGTTTATGCCGCACACCCCGCATACTCCGCCCGACAGTTTAAAACAGAAGTACCTGGAGGTGGCTCCCACAGAGGCGGTGGCCAACTACTGGGCCATGTGCGAATGGTTTGATATTACCTGCGGACAGTTGATGGACTATATCGATGAAAAAGATTTAAGCCAGAACACCTTGTTTATTTATGTGACCGACAATGGATGGATCCAGGATCCGGAAAGACCCAACCGGTATGCTCCCCGTTCCAAAAGAGAACCTTATGAGATGGGAATCCGGACTCCTGTCATCTTTCGCTGGGAGGGGGGAATCGATCCTGAAATGAATACCACGTCGGCTGTGAGCAGCATCGATATTGCCACCACGATTTATGAGATTTGCGGGATTGAGGCTCCGGAGGGACTGCAGGGAATAAATGTGCTCGATGAAACCCAACTCAAGAAACGGGATGTGCTGTTTGCGGAAACCTATGCCCACGATTTTTCATCCATCGATTCCAGCCTGTATTATCGCATAGCCATTGACTTGCCCTACAAATTGATCCTGCCGGATGAAACCAATAAACCAGAGGCTGAAACCGAACTGTTTAATATTGTGACCGATCCCTTCGAAACTGAAAATCTGGCGAAGGAGCACCCCGGAAAGGTAGAGGAAATCCGGAAAAAAATTCAGTCCTGGTGGCCGGAGGAGTAAATTTATGTTCTTTATGAGTTCAGAAAAAATCCCCGTGGGAAATCAAAAATCCGTTGTTTTTGAATTGCCCGCATTTAGAAACACGACATTAAAAACAGAGTATTAAGTTAAATCTATAAGAAATACAGATCATGAAAAACTTATTTTGGCTATTCGTTTTATTTGTTTTCACTTTTACTGGCTTTTCGGCTGAAAAAAGAGATATATTGCAAAAAGAAGCAGATGAAATCGATCTTTCCAGTTCACTGGTAGTTGATTTCGCTGATCTGGATTTTCCCGGCTACAAAGACCGTAATTTCTGGAATAACCTGCCCGCTGCTTTAAGCGACCAATACATCGGTGAAGCGGAAGAATACCTTGACTATGACTGGCCGGTGGTAAAAGCTACCGATTACCTCGAAATTATCCGTTCGGGCGACCGGCGGCAGGAGGTTTATGCCGCTCCGCGGGCTGCCCTGCTGGCACTTGCCATGGGAGAGCTGGCTGAAGGGGAAGGCCGGTTTATCGATCAGATTGTCAACGGTGCCTGGTATTACAGCGAACAGACCTGGTGGGGCTGGTCGGCCCACCTTACGGCTCAGAAGGCACCCCATGGCCTTCCCGATGCAGACGAGCCGGTGATCGACTTAGGCGTGGGAGAGATTGCCAATATCCTTTCCTGGACCTGGTTTTTGTTCAAAGAAGAATTTGACGATATTCATCCGCTCATTGCCAAACGCCTGAAGGATGAAATCATGAAGAAAGCCGTAATTCCCTATTATGAGCGCGATGATTTCTGGTGGATGGGACTCGACGGCCGCCGCTCGGTGAACAACTGGAATCCCTGGACCAACCACAATATGCTTACCGCCATTTTAATTTTAGAAGATGATGAAACACAAAAACAGAAAGGCGTGCAGAAAGTGGTCCGTTCGCTCGATGTATTTGTCAATGGTTACCCTGCTGACGGCGGATGCGATGAGGGGCCTTCTTACTGGGGAAGGGCCGGTGCGTCACTTTTTCAGTGCCTGGATCTTCTAAAAAGAGCTACCGGCGGGAAATTTGATGTTTTCGACAATCAACTGATTCAAAATATGGGAACCTACATATATAAAGCCTACATCGATTATCCGTACTTCATCAATTTTGCTGATGCCGATGCAACCACCGGAAGCCGTCCACAGATAATTTACAGCTATGGAAAAGCCATTGGCGACCCCACCATGCAAAAGTTCGGGGCTTTTCTGGCTGAAAAACAGGATTGGGGTGAAGAAACTCCTGGTGGCAAAATCGATGAGCAGATCATGCAACTGATGCACCTTGAAGAGATCGAACAGGCTCCTGCCGAAAATGCCCTGATTTCCGATTTTTGGCTGCCCGAAACAGGTGTTGGTGGTGCCCGCGATCAGGAAGGCTCTTCCGAAGGTTTTTTCTTCGCCGCCAAGGGAGGACATAATGCCGAAAGCCATAATCACAATGATTTGGGAACCTGTGTCCTCTATTTCGACGGGAAACCCTGCCTTATCGATATTGGCCGCGAAACCTACACCGCAAAAACCTTTAGCAGCCGGCGTTATGAAATCTGGACCATGCAGTCGCAATACCATAACCTCCCGAAAATAAATGGGGTGGATCAAATGCAGGGGAGGCAGTATGAAGCGGAGAATACCACCTTTTCGGCCAATAAGAATAAAGCTGAATTTTCTACTGATATTGCCGGTGCCTATCCTGAAGCCGCTGAAGTGGATGAATGGGTGCGCAGCTATCGTCTGGACAGGAATAAGCGTTTTGTAATTCGCGATGAATATCAACTGAAAGAACTGAAAGATGAACCAACCACCCTCAATTTTGTGACTTATTGTAAAGTGAGAAAAAAAGCCCCCGGCGTGCTGCATCTCCAGGGAGACGGATTTGCCCTTGACATGGAATACAATCAAAAAAAGGCAGAACCCGGGATTGAATTGCATGAAGTTACAGACCGGGGACTTAGACGCTATTGGCCCGATGGAATTACCCGGATTGTCTTTACCCTCAAGGATCACGGGGAAAAAGGGAAAAATGAAATTGTAATGACTGAAACAAAATAGGAAGCTGTGAAAAGAAGGATGTTTTTTATTTTGAAATCATTTCTTAAATATCATTTTTTTCAAGCAGAGGTAAGTTCTTTTTTTTAAATTTGAGTAAGAAAAAAAATAAGAATGGAAAGAATCGTTATCGAGGTTGATAAAAGAATTGCAATGGCCTGGAAAAAAGCTTCCAGGAAAAAGAAAAAAGCGATTGCCAATAAGTTCAATATTTCACTTGCTAAAGAATTGATGAGTAATTCTATGGGTAAATCCGAAAAGGAATATCTTGATTTTTTGAATGAATTAAGAGATGAAATGGCTGCAAAAGGTCTAACCCAGGAGGAACTTGATGAAATCTTAAATGATGGCTAAGCCTTTTTTTGTAGTTGATACCAATTGCTTTATCAGCGCTAATCTTATAAAAGATTCGATTAGTGCCAAGGCTTTTGATAAGGCTTTTTCTTTTGGGCAAATTGCTATTTCTTCAGAAGTTTTGAATGAATATACTGAAGTTATATACAGAGGTAAACTCGATAAATATTTGGATGATTCTAAACGGCAAAATGCTCTTAAGCGAATTGAAAAGAATGCCATTCTTTTTTTCCCAATTGAAAAAGTAATCATTTGCAGGGATGAAAAAGATAATAAATTTTTGGAGCTAGCCCTGGCTTGTGGAGCTAAATGTATTATTACCGGGGATCCTGATCTTTTGAGTTTAAATTCCTTTCGAAATATTTCTATTTTAAAACCTTCTGACTTTTTACAAAATTTTGAAAATTTCACCTAAATGGAAAAAAATAAAGCAAGTGGATTAATTTTGTGTTTCATTCTTTTATTATTCGTATTTTTTGCATGTAATGATAAAAAGCAGGTTCCTTATCTTTCAGAACAGGAACAGCAATACATTATTGAAACGGCCACGGGTTTCAATGACAGTTTGCCGGTGACGGTAACTGACGCGGTGTGCGAGCGCAGTGCAGGCGGACCGCATGATTTTTATTCGGAAGGCGATTACTGGTGGCCCGACCCCGAAAACCCCGAAGGTCCCTATATACGAAGGGACGGGCAAACCAATCCCGGGAATTTTGTCGCCCATCGCCTGGCCATGATACGGCTGAGTCAAATTGTGGGTAGGCAAACTTCTGCCTATCTGCTCACCGGTGATGAAAAATATGCCATTGCCACCGGCGACCACCTGGAAGCGTGGTTTGTCGATCATGAAACCCGGATGAATCCCAGTCTGAATTATGCCCAGGCCATCAAGGGGCGGGTTGAAGGTCGAGGCATCGGTATTATCGATGCCATTCACCTGATAGAGGTGGCCCGGTCGGTTGAAATCCTGGAAACCAACGGGGCTTTACCGGAGAAAACCGTTTCGGCTGTCAAAACCTGGTTTGATGACTTTACCACCTGGCTGACCACTCATCCCTACGGGCTGGATGAGATGAATACCAAAAACAACCATGCCACCTGCTGGGTGATGCAGGTGGGGGCTTTTGCCCGTCTGACCGAAAATGAGGAAGTAATGGAATTGTGCCGCAACCGTTTTAAGGACGTCTTGCTACCCAATCAGATGGGAGAAGATGGATCCTTTCCCCTTGAACTGGAGCGCACCAAGCCCTACGGGTATTCGTTGTTTAACCTCGATGCTTTTATGACCGCCGCTGAAATCCTTTCGGATGAGAAGAACAATTTATTTCAGTATACCACCCCTGACGGGAAAAACCTGTTGCTGGGTGCCGAGTTCTTATTTCCTTATGTGAAAGATAAATCGAAATGGCCCTATGAACCGGATGTTATGTATTGGGATGAATGGCCCGTGCGGCATCCTTTCTTGCTTTTTGCCGGGAGGGCCTACGATAAGCCGGGGTACATTGAACTGTGGAAGACACTGGAAGGTTATCCTGAAACGCAGGAGGTTATAAGGAACCTGCCCATACGGAATCCGCTGCTTTGGTTGTTGAATAAACCCGTTTAGTTAAAATGATGAAACGGCGAAAATTTATTAAGAAATCGCTCATTGGGGGAATTTCCTTAATGGTCCTGCCCTCTTATACGGGAATTAAATCCGGTGTGGGATATTCTGTTGAACTCCACACTGCCTCTAAGCTGTTTGACGGCACGAGATGCTGGAGCCATCCCCGGGCTGGAATTGTTCCGTGGGGTGGAAAGGATGGGAAGCCCCGGGTTGTGATGACCATGAATAGTCTGGATTTGGCCGGCAGTGATGTGTTTCGCGGGATGTACGGACTGGAGAGTCACGATTTGGGAAGTCATTGGTCTGAACCGCAGAAAATTGTGTCCCTTCAGCCCCGGTATGAGGTGATCGACGGGGTGGAACGACCGGTAGCTGTGAGTGATTTCTGGCCGGGCTGGCACGCAGCTTCTCAAAAGTTGCTGGGTACGGGCCACACCGTGGCTTATACCCGCGACTGGAAAGTGACCAGCCCCCGCCCCCGGCATACCTCATGGTCGGTTTACGATGCGAAAACCGGGAAGTGGGCTGCCTGGCAAAAACTGGTTATGCCCGATGATGAAAAGTTTTACAATTCCGGAGCCGGATGCGCCCAGCGTTTTGACCTGGAAGACGGCACCATCCTTCTACCCATATCTTTTCGTCCCCCGGGAAAAAATTCCAGGGTCACGGTCTGCCGGTGTTCTTTTGACGGGAAAAACCTCCGCTATCGGAAACATGGTTCGGAACTGGAATTGAACGATGAAACCCGGGGCTTGGGAGAGCCATCGCTTACCCGCTTTAACGGTGTGTTTTATATGACCATCCGCAATGACCGGAAAGGATTTGTGGCCCGAAGTCGAGATGGATTGCATTTTGATGAGTATCATCCCTGGAAATTTGACGACGGAACGGAATTGGGTAACTACAATACTCAACAGCACTGGGTAACCCATTCCGATGGGTTGTTTCTGGTATATACCCGGAGGGGTGCTGAAAATGACCATGTTTTCCGGCATCGCGCACCCCTTTTTATGGCACAGGTCGATCCGGATAAGCTCTGCGTTATTCGCGAAACCGAAAAGATACTGGTGCCGGAAAGAGGGGCACGCCTGGGGAATTTTGGCGTCACCGATGTCAATGAAGACCAGACCTGGGTGACCGTTGCGGAATGGATGCAACCCGAAGGTGTGGAAAAATATGGCAGCGACGGGAGCGTTTTTGTGGCTGCCATTCACTGGGATGCCCCAAACCGGAAATAAATTGGAGTTTTGACGAAGGGTATTTTCCTGTAATCGTTCCAAATATTTTTTCGGGATTTGATGTGTTTTGGCTCAATTCCTTCCTGCTTTGGGATACATCTGGTGTCGTGTACATCGTCAAATGCAGGAAGCTGTCATTGGCAGTGTTTACCCAAAATTTTTTGGGCATAATGAGAATAATGACAATGGCAGTAACTGTCATTTCGACGACGCAGGAGGAG
>CAYTDH010000164.1:6309-8989 GCA_964436325.1 uncultured Tangfeifania sp. | reverse complement strand
TGGAGGGAGGTACCTTTTTTCTTTCCGGTGAAGGCGCTCCTCCTGATGAGCAAAAGCCGGGTTATTTGCGAAACGGATTTCACATTTCGCGGAGCAGGACCATTCTGAAAAATCAGTGGATGGGACTGGAGCCCGGGAAAAGCGATGTGGCCATGAACCCACGGAGCGGGTTTTATTATATGAGCAACGTGTATGATGTTACATTGGAAAATATCCGGCTTATTCCCTGGGAAAAAGACCGTGAGGGTACGCATCGTGATGTGCCCGCAGGAACCTATGGAATTGGCGGCAACCGTATGCTGAAAACCACTTTCCGGAATATATCGGCTGAAGGGACTTCAATCTACTGGGGCGTTTTCGGAACCAATATGAACAAGGATTTCAGGGTTGAGAACTGCCGGCTCAACCGTATCGATGTCCATTTTCATTGCTGGAATCTCTCCATCAAAGATTCGCATATTGGGAATAAAGGCATTACGCTGACAGGAGGCGGGGAACTGGTCATTGAAAACACCTCGTGTGATACCAGCCGGTTTGTGACTTTCAGAAGGGATTTTGGCGCCAAATGGGATGGTCCTGTCGTTCTAAAAAATTGCCGGCTCAGACCTTATTATTCCTCCGAAACAGCTATTCTGAGTTTTGTCGCCTCCGATTTTGATTATGGGTATCCAATTGGTTTGGCCAAATCCATTTCTGTGGAAGATTTCGTCTTTGATTACCGTTCTGTGCCATCCTGTAAAAACAGGGGGTGGTTAATTCAATCGTCTCCATTTTCCGCGTATCAGAATGGGAAAAGGTCATTTTTTCCCGAATCCATCCGTTTCAGGAATATTCGGGTTGAAGGTCGGAGTAAAGGATTGCATTTAATGAATTTTCCGGCCCCGGGAGGCTTTTTACTTCCAAAGGAAGGGGGATACGACGGAATCCATTTAAAAGCCAATGCCTTTTTTTATTTTGAAGATATTCAGTTGGATGAAGGGGAGCAGGAGGGAGCCACCGTATCTCACTTCCAATTTTCCGGAGATCCCAATATCTCTTTTGATTCATTTTCCCTTTTTCCGCGGATCCATTTTGTGGATTGTCCTTCCCTGGCAGTTAACCTGGGAGGTGCCCCTTCTTCGGTATTCACAAACCATTGCGGAGTGAATTTTTTCACTACAGGGCGTTCTCAACCGCTTCAGGGGGAGATTGCTTTTGTGGATTGCCGTTTTATCCCCGTTCAGGGTGCAGATGGTTCCATCCCATATATTTTAGAAGCTGCACTGGGAACCAGTTTTACGAATTGTACTTTTCATCTGGCTTCAGGAAATCCCTATGTCTATTCTGACAGGGAATCTTCGGTGGGTTTCATCAAAATCAATGAATCTGTTTCATACAATCACATCCATTCCCGTCTGGGCAAGGATGTCATCCGGTTTTTAAAAAAAGAAGGCATTGCTATAAAACCTGATTTTATACAAATGTTAAAAAGTCACCATGAACTGGAAGACGATAGTTGATTTGCAGAGGTGTGATTCACTGTTTCTGTGGCTCCCTGCAATTGACAGGTAAAATAGTTAACAATTAAATATTTGATTATGTATCCGGTAAAACATTCTGTTCTAATTTTTCTTGCTGCACTGCTGTTTAGTTGTCAGCAACCATCTCCTCCTGAACCTTATGGCGCGCTGCCCTCAGAAGCGCAGTTAAAATGGCATGAAATGGAATATTTCAGCCTGGTCTGTTATGGCCTGAACACCTACACAGAGGAGGAGTGGGCATTCGGAGACGTTGATCCGGCCCTGTTTAATCCCAATGATCTGAACACCGACCAGTGGGCAGAAACAGCCAGTAAGGCAGGGATGAAAGGGTTGATCCTGGTTGCGAAGCATCATGATGGTTTCTGTTTGTGGCCCAGTGAGTTTACTGACTATTCGGTTAAGGCAACACCATGGAAAAACGGACAGGGCGATGTGCTTGGTGATTTGGCAAAATCGTGCGAAAAATATGGTTTAAGACTGGGCGTTTACCTGTCGCCATGGGACCGGAATCATGCGGAGTACGGTCGCGAAGCTTACGTTTCGTATTACTACAATCAACTGGAAGAGCTCATGACCAATTATGGCGATATTTTTGAGTTCTGGATCGATGGTGCAAACGGGGGAACAGGGTATTACGGCGGAGCCAATGAAAGGCGAAACATCGATCGTAAAACCTATTATGGTTATGACTCCATTTTTTCGTTGGTTTATAAACACCAGCCCGATGCCATAATTTTCAGTGATGTTGGTCCCGGAACCCGCTGGGTGGGCAACGAAGCCGGAATAGGCAGTGAAACCAACTGGAATACCATCGATACCGATGGGAAATATCCCGGCGAAGCAAACAAGGAGTATACCAAAAAACTGGGAACGGGCGAGGAAGGCGGTGCGAAGTGGATTCCTGCTGAAGTCAATACCACCCTGCTCTGGCCCAAAGCATGGTATTTTCATACCGGTCATCAACCAAGAAGTCTTTCAAACTTAATGGATCTCTATTACACTTCCATTGGCCGGGGATCGCCCCTCAACCTTGGAATAGCCATCGCCCCCAGTGGCCGGATACAGGAATCTGATGTAAAGGCACTGCTTAAATTTAAAAATCAACGCGATCGTGAATTCCGGGATAACCTCATTGCCCGGGCAAATCTTACGGCCAGCAA
>CAYTDH010000164.1:0-6209 GCA_964436325.1 uncultured Tangfeifania sp. | reverse complement strand
GCGATCGTGAATTCCGGGATAACCTCATTGCCCGGGCAAATCTTACGGCCAGCAACACCAGAGAAAATGCCGGTATTTTCAGCATTCAAAAATGTGCCGATGCGGACACAGAATCTTACTGGGCTACCGGTGACAAGGTGCAGGAGGCCGTAATTGATATCCGGTTCGAAAAACCGGTAGCGTTTAACCGTTTGATGCTCCAGGAATATATCCCTCTTGGTCAACGGATTCACTCCTTTGTTTTTGAGGTAGAGAAAAACGGTGTGCTGGAAGAAGCAGCAGCAGGTACCACAGTGGGGTATAAGCGTGTTTTACGCCTGGATGATGCAACGACAACCCGGGCCAGATTGACCTTGAAGACGAATGCTCCCTGTATTACGCTTTCAGAAATGGGGCTTTACAATGCCCCGGTGCTGATTGACGACCCGGTTTTGACGACCGGTTTGGACGGAACCATTCGTTTCGATTCCATAAAGCATGCTTCTGTTTTTTATTCCCTCGCCACAGAACCGCAGGAGAGTGATTTTGAAGTGTACTCTTCTCCCATTTCATTGCCCCGGGGTGGTGAAATTCATTATTTTGCCAAAGCTGATTCAGGGGGATATTCAACCGACAGGATTACGAAAGAGATTGGTATTTCCCGGAGCTCCTGGGAAACGATTCCTGCCATGAAAAATGCTGTTGACAATGATTCCAAAAGCTTTGCTGTATCTGAATCAGGAGAAATCATTGTGGACCTTGGAAAAAATGAGACAATCGGTGGTTTTTCATATCTCCCCAGACAGGATGGGGAAAAGCAGGGGATGATTTTTGACTATGAATTTTATTGCAGCAACGACAGAAGAAACTGGGGAACCCCTGTAAAAAGCGGTAGTTTCAGCAACATTGAAAACAATCCGGTGCGGCAAAAAATCAAATTCGATGAAAAGGTAACCGGCAAATACATTCGCCTGGTTTGTAAATCGGATGTCAGGCAAAGCAGAAGCGCTGCTGTTGCCGAGATTGAGGTTTATTCAGCGAATTAATTGGGAAATGCACCATAAAACCTGCCGAACTGGGGGAAAGTGTCGGCGATTATGCCGCTCCCGGCGTTGCAGTGAACGGGAGAAATTTGGATTGACTCTCTGCGGATATCTTTGTGAAATGTTCATTGGCCGTAAGTAAAACAGGTTCAAAAAACCGGAACTGCAGTTATGGTTATTTGCGGGAAATCATTAAGTTTAGGGTTCGAACTATTTTTTTTCTTCCGACCAACTATTAGGAAATGGTTCGATTATTATACATGAATCAAAATGGTATGAGTACTAAAAGGAAATTTTTTTATCCGGGGTTTAAATTGCTGTTTCTGCGTTTCACCGGAATAGGGGTTCTTATGTTTTTTTTGTTTTCGGTGTCTGCACAGTTGCCGCCTGTCTTTCAGGAGGAAGCTGGTTCTTTTGTCCGTTCTTCTAAACTTGCCCGGACTTATTTATCTCCTGTCCGTATTGTTTGGGTCTCTGACAATACGGGGCGTCATGTCATGAATCCGGACCAGCTGCTTGAACCCGGTAATGGCCAGGCGGACCTCAACCGGGGCGAATATTTTGCGCTGGACGGAGACGGTGAGGCCCTTCCGGGCATCATCCTGGATTTTGGAAAGGAGATTCAGGGGGGATTGGAGCTGATTACCACGATCAATAACAGCAAGCCTGCCGGCCGGGTGCGTTTGCGCTTCGGGGAGTCGGTGGCTGAAACCATGAGTGAATCGGGGGAGGGGTCAGCCACCAATGACCATGCCATGCGTGATTTTACGGTCACCCTTCCATGGCTCGGGAAACAGACCACCGGATCAACGGGATTCCGTTTTGTGCGGATTGACCTTCTGGACCTCAATGCCCGCATTGAATTCAAAGAGGTAAATGCGGTGTTTGAATACCGCGATATTCCCTACCTCGGAACTTTTAAGTGCAGTGATGAAAGGCTCAATGATATTTGGATGACCGGGGCTTATACCGTTCATCTGAACATGCAGGATTATTTATGGGACGGCATCAAACGGGACCGTCTCGTTTGGGTGGGCGACCTGCACCCCGAAGTGATGACCGTGAATGCGGTTTTTGGTGAGAATGAAGTGGTGCCCAAAAGCCTGGACCTTGCCCGCGACCTGACCCCCCTTCCCGGATGGATGAACGGAATCAGTTCCTATTCCATGTGGTGGGTCATTATTCACCGTGACTGGTACCTTCACCATGGCGATCTGAATTACCTGAAGGAGCAAAAAGAATACCTGGCCGGACTGCTGCGGCATCTGGCCTCCAAAATCGGAGAGGGAGGCCGGGAGGAACTCGATGGAAACCGGTTTCTCGACTGGCCCACAAGCGGCGATCCGGAGGCCATTCATGCCGGGCTGCAGGCCATGATGGTGATGACTTTTGAGGCAGGCGCTGAGCTCAGTCAGGTTTTGAGTGATAAAGAAACCGAATTGTTGTGTTTGGAATCGGTTCAAAAACTGAAACAGCATGTGCCCGATATGGCTGATTCGAAGCAGGCTTCCGCTCTTATGGCTATGTCGGGCCTTGTTCCTGCGGAGAAAGCCAATTCGGAAATTTTAAGCCAGGATGGCGCCGAGCGGATGTCTACCTTTTATGGTTATTACATGCTGCAGGCACGGGCCAAAGCCGGCGATTACCAGGGAGCTATCGACAATATCCGGGAATATTGGGGTGGCATGCTCGATTTGGGAGCTACCACCTTTTGGGAGCATTTTGATGTGGCCTGGCTTGAAAATGGCGCCCGCATCGATGAAATTGTTCCCGAAGGAAAGGTGGACGTGCATGGCAGTTATGGCGACCACTGCTATGTGGGGTATCGCCACAGCCTTTGCCATGGTTGGGCATCAGGGCCCACCGCCTGGCTCACCGAACATGTGCTGGGGGTGACGGTTTGTGAACCCGGAGCCACGACAATCCGGATTGAGCCCCATCTGGGCGACTTGAAATGGGTGAAAGGAACGGTTCCAACTCCCTATGGCGTGGTTGAAATTGAACACCGGAAAAGACCGGACGGAACCATCGAAACCCGGATAAAATCGCCCGGAGAGGTGAACGTGCTTCGCTGATTTGCACCGACTCAGGATTTTCCATATATTCATCAAAAAATTTTACCTATGGACCATTTATCTCCGCGAATCAAATCCTTTAGGGGATTTCTTCTTCTCCTATTGAGTGTTTTTTCTGCCTGCTCCCCTTCAGGGGAAGAGCAAAAGGTTGAAAGTTCCTATGATGTGGCTGCCTACATCTGGCCCTCTTGTCATGAGGGAACCGTGAATAAAGAAATTTTATGGCCCGAAGGGACAGGGGAGTGGGAAATAATAAAAAAAGGCACCCCACGGTTTGAAGGCCATTACCAGCCTAAAGTGCCCTTATGGGGATACGAAATGGATGACGACCCCAGGGTCATGGAAAAATGGATCGATGCCGCCACCGACCACGGGGTGAATGTATTTATTTTTGATTGGTACTGGTTTGACGGAGGACCATTCCTGGAAAGTTCGCTCAATAACGGCTTTCTCAAAGCGGAGAACAATCAGAAAATGAAGTTTTACCTCATGTGGGCCAATCATGATGTGCGGCGGAATTACTGGAATGTGCACCGCTATCAGGATGATACCTCTCAGCTCTGGGATGGTGCAGTGGATCTTGAAAATTTTAAAATTATTGTGGACCGCGTGATTCAGCGGTATTTTAAACAACCCAATTATTATACCATTGACAAAAGGCCCGTATTCTCTGTTTTCAGTCTGGGTAATTTACTCGAAGGACTGGGAGGGGTTGAAAAAGCCAGGGAAGCCCTCGACTATTTCAGGGCTGAAACAAGGAAGGCCGGTTTCCCGGGATTGCATATTCAGCTCATTGGAATGGGCGCTCCCCGGAAAGGTGTGCTTGAAACCATTGATGCATTAGGCATTAACAGCATCACCAAATACAACTGGGGAGGACCCCATCCGGAGGATTATATCCAGTGGGGTGTGGAGTCATTGGAGCGGAGAAGGCAATGGGACCAGGCACTTTCCATTCCCTATTTCCCCAATGCATCCATCGGATGGGACGATACTCCCCGTTTCCCGGCAAAAGGAAAAAAGGATGTAGTCCACCTTAATAATCCGCCCGAGAGTTTTGCCGCTTTCTTGCAGAAAGCCAAAGCGTATTGCGATGATCATCCCGGACAACCAAAGCTGATTACGGTATTTTCATGGAATGAGTGGGTGGAAGGGAGCTATCTGCTGCCCGACATGAAATACGGGTTCAGGCATTTGGAAGCCGTAAAAGAGGTTATCTCCGGAGAGTTTGATCCTTACACTCCATAAACAGCTGGAATGAATGGAACGAAACCAGCTGTCTGCAGCTTTGTTCCCTTTAGGGATAGGGGTATCTTGAAGCTGTAAAAAGGTTTTTTTGAAAAAAGGTCACTAAAAAAATCAGCATATGTATTTTCCATCAAAGTTCTTATTTATTATCTTTTTCCCACCTTTCCTTTTTTTGTCTTCCGGATGTGGTTCGGATTCCCCGGAGCCCCCAAAGCCGAACATTGTGATTATCCTGGCAGATGATATGGGCTATGGCGATGTTCAGGCCTTGAATCCCCGGGGACGTATTCCCACTCCGGCCATCGATGCGCTTGCAGGAGAGGGAATTTCTTTCTCCAATGCCCATGCCAGTGCTTCGGTTTGCACTCCCTCACGGTATGGGTTGCTTACAGGCAGGTATGCTTTTCGTTCAGAAAGAGCAGCCCGGGGTATCGGCGGTTTTGAAGAGCCGGTCATCGAACCTGGAAGAAAAACGCTCGCCTCTGTTCTGGGTGAAGCGGGTTATACTAGTGCCTGCATTGGCAAATGGCACCTCGGGGTTGACTGGCAGACCATCGACGGCGAGGAAAGGGCCGTAATGAATTCTACAACCCGCTATTCAAATGTGGACTATACCAAACCCGTGACCGGAGGCCCCAATGATTTTGGATTCGATTATTCCTTTATTCATCCGGCTTCCCTTGACATTCCGCCGTACCTGTTCTTGAGGAACCAGGAGGCCACAGACCCGGAAATGGTCCTGACTACCGATGTTTACCCTTCCCGGAAAGAGGATACGGAATATGCCTGGGATAAAAAGCATACTGTTGAGCAGGATGTTTACTGGGAAAAAGGAGTGTGGTGGCGACGGGGAGAAATGGCCAGGTCCTTTCGGATTGAAGATTGCCACACAACGATTATGAAAGAGGGAATTGCCTTCATTGAGCGGCAGGTCCGGGAAGCTCCCGGCGAGCCTTTTTTTCTGTATCTTCCGCTTACCGGTCCGCACACCCCCTGGGTTCCGCGCGAGCAGTTCAAAGGGGAATCTCCCATTGGAGCCTATGGTGATTTTGTGATGGATATCGACCATATTGTGGGCAGTGTTAAACAAACCCTTGTGGATCAGGGAGTAAGTGAAAATACCCTGCTGATCTTTACCAGTGACAATGGGGCATATTGGCCACAGGAAGAGATAGCGTTGCATAACCATGATTCCAATGAAGGCACCAGGGGACAAAAAGGAGATATATGGGACGGCGGCCATCATGTCCCGTTTATTGTATCGTGGCCTGCCCAAATCCGGGAACCTTCAGTTTACGAACACCTGGTGAGTTTTACCGATTTTTTCGCTACCTTTTCAGAGCTAACTGGTCAGAAGATACCAGAGGGGCAGGGAGAAGACAGCTTTAGTTTTTTTCATGTTCTCAGCGGAAACCTCGAAAAACCGGTGCGACAGGACATGGTTCACCATTCGTCGAGAGGGATGTACAGCATCCGGAGCAAGGGCTGGAAACTGATCGATGGCCTGGGCTCCGGAGGGTTTACCGCTCCGGCCTCTTATGAGGCGGAACCCGGCGGTCCGGAAGGACAGCTTTACAATCTGGAGGAAGACCCGGAAGAATCTGTCAACCTCTATCTGGAAATGCCCGGTAAGGTGCAAACCCTGAAAAAAGAACTTGAAAAGAAATACTAAATAATATTTATCATGAAACGAAGATCTTTTATTCAAAAAACAGCCCTTGGAACTGCGGGGATGATGACGGCTTTTCATATTCCTTCCGCGGCCCAAAACCGTAAAATCAATATCGGGCTCATCGGTTGTGGCTGGTATGGTCTGGTCATTTCCACTGCAGCCCTCAAGACTGGCGATGTGAGGGTGGTTGCC
>CAYTDH010000163.1:0-9006 GCA_964436325.1 uncultured Tangfeifania sp. | reverse complement strand
ATGATTTGCTCAATACAACAATCCATGTGGATGATACTGATTTTGCTTTGGATGGAGGGTTGTTCAGTGACGATTTTCAATCGGAAGCCATGAAAAAAAGCAATATTCCCGGCTTGCACGATTTTCAGGAACTGGCCCAAAGATTTGAAATCAACCAAAAAAGAAAAGATAAAATTCTAAATCCTTTTTTACAGATACAACCAATGGTGGAGGATTTGACCCGGCGCTCTTATTTGAGCGAGAAAACAAAACGTGCCTTTATCCTGCATTACCAGAAATATTAAAAATTAAATTACCGCCGCTCCTCCTGAGCTCAAATACTCCCTAATTGAAGATATATGAAGTAACTTCTCTTTCTTATCATCATCCAACTTTATTTCTCTATTCCCACTCATTAAAGATTCCAATGGAATACCCAGGTATCTGTTTAATAAGGTTATCATCTTCAGGGTTAAATTTCGTTTCCCATTTAATACTTCAGAGACTCTTGTTTTCCCTCCAAAAAGTGGAGCCACATCCATTTGTTTCAAGTTCATTTGCTCCATTCTGAACTTAATAGCTTCTATAGGCGATGGAGCGTCCATCTGATGATTTTCCTGCTCGTATTTCTCAACCAATAATGAAAGCAACTCCAATTCTTCACCTTCCGGGCTGTTGGGTTCTACTGCATCCTCAGAAGCATTAATAAGTGAAAAAATTCTTTCACATGCTTTATTATATTCTTCCTCTGTTTTTAATATTTTAGTTTTCATAACTTACTGTTTTTGCATCAATTTTGTCATATTCTTTATGTGTGCCAAACCACACAATAAAAACAATCTTGAGTTTATATTCAATATCCACAATCAACCTATAATCATTTCCTTTTATATTAAACACAACCCGCTTAGAACTTATAATGCTGGCGTTTCGATATTTCGCCTTTAGCTCACTTGCATTATCCCAAACAGAAAATTTAACCTCGTAAATCCATGCCTTCAAAGATTCTTCCGCATTTTTGTATTTACTTGATTTGCAATAATCCGTTAGCGTTCTTTCTTTGATAATTCTCATTATTGCAAAGATGCAAAAAAGTTACCTCATATGGTAACTTTCGATTATTTCTTTTTCTAAAATCCTATTTTGATTTTTTTAATACACGTACCATAATTAGTTTTTTCGTGTGATCTGTACTGTGGATATTATGCCGATACCGGCATAAAACGCATAAATTTCTCGACCCAGCACCTGATTGCCCTAATTTTTTGGCAACAAAAAAGCTCCTGCGCAGGCAGAAGCTCTGATGTGGTGACTCAGCTGGGTCATCTACACTTTTATAACCAGCTGATAATCAAAATATCCTAAAGCACTTAAATCAACAGGTCTCGATTTAGTCTCTCTTGATATCGCTACTTATCATTTCAAAATTAATCAAAAATTATACAATTTCAAATGTATTATTTTTTTATGAGTGTTTTAAAAATATTACCCAGCTACGTGTTTGAATTCGTTAATTTATTGAGAACAAAATATTGCATTCATTTCTAAACTTTCATGTACTTACTGTAAAGCTGTGCAATTGATTTTGGTTCACCGATAATGGTGAGTACATCGTTTTCCAGCAGTTGTGTGTTTCCGTTGGGGGCAAAGGTAGTCCCGTTGCGCTCAACCAGGGCCACCAGCACTTCGGCCGGGAATTCTATCTCTTTTAGTTGTTTGCCTGTCATATCAGCCTGTTCGGTGCCAGGCAGAAGATGAAGTGTAATGTATCTTTCGTTGTGCAGCAGGTATTCTTTTATTTCCCGCTGATTTTTCAGGCTCATCATCTTGTCAGTGAAATCATCGCGCTCGATAACATCCACCAGTCGCGACAACATGCGCAACTGCTGACGGGATTCTTCCGAAGGATTTATTAAAAAGAAAAACACATTGATTGTGTCTTCGGAGAAGATTCCGTTTTTTACCACTTCTTTATTCACGCCACGTTCCGATAAAACAATGTGCAGGGAGGGATGATCGACTCCCTTTTGTTTGGCATACAACACCGAAACCCGCGGAATGACCAATGCGGGGTCAATGCTTGTTGTGCCGTAAAACTCCTCCACCAACAAGTCTTTTTTTACATGCATTTCGGTAGCAAAGATGCCGGAGACATGATTCATCAACTGGTCGAATCCGGTCTCTTTTTCCAGGTGGGTAATCCGTGCCCTGATAACAGTTTCATCGAAGGGATCACCCTGACGGAGCCCTTTTTCCTTAATAATGCTCATAAATTCATTTTCGAGTTCGGCATACTGGTATTTCCCCAGTAAAGCAAACCAATGAAAAATGGCGCCTTCACGTTTTACCCGCATTCGTGCATAATAAATATACCAAAGCACCCCCATCATAACAATGGCGGTGGTAAACAGGATGGCTGTCCAACCCATATAAGCAATAAGAACGACGGAAATAATAATGCCGGCCACCTGCATGTAAGGATATAAGGGAGAAAAATAACCGGGGTCATAAGATTCAATCTTACTTCGGCGGAAAACAATGACCGAGAAGTTAATGAACATGAAAATAAGGAGCTGAAAAGTACTGGCCAGTTTGGCAATTCCTTCTTCAGACAAAACCAGGATAAAAAAAAGGATGAACCCGGTAGTTAGCAGTATGGCAAAGGTTGGTGTTCCTGACTTTCCCACTCTGGAAAAAAGCGGGGGAAACAGCTTGTCGCGCCCCATGGCAAACGGATACCGTGACGAGGAGAGCATTCCGGCATTTCCGGTAGAAGCGAAAGCAGCCATGGCAGCGCCGGCCATCAGGTAAGCTCCCAGTTCTCCGGGCATCCAGGTAAACAGTTTTTTGACGGCAGTAGCTGCCGGTGCCAGGTCGTTGGCAAATTCAGCCGGGTCAATCACCGAAACCATAATGAACACCCCAAGAAAATAAACCATACTGGTAATGGCCAGCGAGAGAATCATGCCCAGAGGAATGTTGCGTTCGGGGTTTTTTATTTCTTCGGCCACACTGGCAATTTTTGTTAACCCCAGGTACGAAACAAATACAAATCCGGCAGTAATAACAAGCCCTTCGAAACCATCCGTAAAAAACGGACGAAAGTGATCGTTGGAGCGCGGAATATCAATTCGGTCGGACAGAAAAATATTGTACAGCCCATCGATGATAAATGTCCCCAGCACTAACATCAGGAAGGTTACAAAGAATTTTTGGAGTCCGGTTGATTTTTTGGCTCCAAAAAGATTTAGCGCCATAAAAAACAAGGTGGTCATAATGGCAATGGTTTTTATGGGCACATCCCAAAAAATAGCGGCATAAGCACCAATACCGATTATTGCGAATGCCGATTTCAGCATCAGGGCAAAATAAGTTCCAAGCCCGCCAATGGTACCTATCATTGGTCCCAAACTTCGGTCGAGAAAAAAATAGGCTCCGCCGGAACGAGGCAGGGCAGTAGATATTTCGGCAATGCTAAACATGGCCGGCAGAATAAGCAATCCGGAAACCAGGTAAGCTAAAAACACGGAGGGGCCTGTGTAATGGGATGCAAGTCCGGGAAGCAGGAAAAAACCCGAGCTGAACATGGCTCCGGTGCTGATTGCAAATACATCGTAAAGCCCCAGTTCTTTTTTTAATTTACTCTTTGCCATATATCTTCTTAGTATATTAAGCTGAAAACAGAAATGGTTAAAATTTTAAAAATACATTTTTAAATCCTTTTTTTCAATGTTAAAACGCTTTTAAAATTCGGCATTTAAAGAACTTTTAAATGCTTTAACATCTTTTATCTGTTTTTTTGGGATATGCTTTGTTCCTTTGAAGTATTGAAAAATATAAATTATAAATTTTAAAAATTTATTTGTTATGACTTCATTAAAAAAATTGTTTCCCATTGTAGTTCTCTTTTTTGTAAGTGTTACCGGTATTTTTGCCCAGCTCCCTCAACAACCAGACCAATCCGCTGAGGTTAGCGATGCAGAATTAGAGCAATTTGCATCGGCGTATACCAGGGTGCAATCCATTGACCAGCAACTTCAGCATAAAATGGTGAGTGCGATTCAAAAAGAAGGATTGGAGATTCAAAAATTCAACGAAATTTTAAATGCACAACAAGATCCCAACCAGGAAGCGGATGCCACTGAAGAGGAACTCGAAAAATTTGCTGTTGTTTCTAAAACAATTGAACAGATTCAAAGTCAAGGTCAGGAGGACATGCAAAAAGTTATTATTGACAATAAGTTAACTTTGTCCCGTTATCAGGAAATAATGTTGGCAGTACAAAGCGACCCTGCTTTACAGCAAAAACTTCAGAAACTCACAGAAGAATAGAAGGGTCTGATCATTTATTCTTTTTCCGGATTTCCTTTTTTTATAACTGATAACTATTTTCAGGATGACAATGTTAAAAATATTATGGATTTTTTGCACAAGCCTACTGTTAAATATAAATGAACAAGAAAAGGAGGAGACGATACGGGAAAACAAGAAATGCGCAGTTGTTCTAACCTACGATGATGCACTAGGTGTACATCTCGATAAGGTATTGCCGGTTTTGGATTCAGCAAAAATAAAAGCGACTTTTTATGTATATGGAAACTCGGTGGTTTTTCAGACCAGGATAAACGAATGGAAGTCGCTGGCAATGAATGGTCATGAATTAGGAAATCATAGTTTATTTCACCCATGCAATGGAAAAACAAAAGGAAATGAATGGGTAAAAAAGGACTATGATCTTCAATACTATTCCACCGAACGCCTTCTGGATGAATTAAGGCTGGCTAATACCTTATTGGAAACAATTGACGGTAAAAGCAAAAGGACTTATGCTTACCCTTGCGGGGATAAAATAGCTGAAGAGAAAAATTATAAGGATACACTTCAGTACATTTTCTCTGCCGCCAGAGGCACAACACCCGGCATAAATGATTTTTCTGACATTGACTTATTTGACATTAAAGTTTTCCATGTAAACGGAAACTCAGGCAAAGAATTAATACAGGCTGTGGAAGATGCCCGGGAAAAACAAGCTTTGATTGTTTTTATGTTTCATGGTGTAGGTGGCGGACATGAATTAAATATATCTTTAGACGAACATAACAAATTAATAGCCTATTTAAACAAAAACAGAAAAAGTATCCGGACCGCTCCATTAATTGAAATAGTCGAATATTTGAACAAAAATTAAGTAATCACTGATCTTTATAATCAACCATCGCTCAAATGAAGTAATCTGCTTATCATCCGGTACACTTGAATTTTTTCCTCAACAGGTTCAGACACACCTTCCGGGTATTTAACCCTGAGGTTGTTTTCTACATCATTAACGCCCAGGACCCTCGCTGCAGCTTCACTGGCCGAAATTTTCCCCGAGTAACTGGTAACCGTTCCTTCCAGTTTTACCTTTTTACCCGAAACCTTAACCCGGATATTATTCGATCTGACACTTTCATCTTTTCTTAACTGGTCCCAAACACCTCTTTTAATAAATTCTTCATTCGTTGGTATCATATTGCACCTTTTTATATGACTTCGTTTACTATTTAAACGAAGATGAAAAACAGGCATTATGAAAAACCTGTTAAAATAGATTAAAAAGAAGTCAGTAATGCAATTGGATTATTATTTGCGCTTAAATAAGGCGGCAATGGTTTTACCTATTTCATCCAGCTTCTCAATGGGTTCCAGCAATGAGGGATAATTTAAATCAAATTTTTCGGCATGGCCGGTGCCAATTTGAACAGGATAAATTAGAATAAAACTGTTTTGCCGGAAATACTTATTGAGGTATTTGGGCACATTGGTCATATTGGAATGATAAGAAGATTTATTTTTTCTGCTTAATACAATTATCAGGTTGTCGTCTAACCGGATATCACGCGACAGGATAAGAAAGTCATTCCAGTCGTCAAAAACCTCAAATTCAGCATCGATGGGGTGTTTTGAATGAATGTCTTTTACAAACCGGAGGGTGGTTTCAGTGCCGTAAAACAGAAGTTTTGCCCCGGTATTGCGTGATATATTCCAGACTTTCAGGAGCCAGAACGGAAACCCCACCTCTTTTTCTGCATTTTCGGGCATTACAATAAAATGGCGTTTGATGGTGGAAATGGGTTGTGCCGGTTTATAAACCAGGGTGGTGGTGTTGCTTTTTTCCAGAATTCCCTCGGTGAGATTGCCGAGAAACGATTCTGAGATTCCCTTTTTTACATGGAGCCCCAGCACCAGGTCGGTAATGTTGTGCTCTTTTATAACGCTGGTAATCCCGTTTACAATGTTCAGGTCGTAGCGCAGCAATTCGGTGAGGTGATTATCGGTGGCAGCGGCAGTAATGGCTGCATTTCTCAGTACCTTTTTGGCTTTCTTTCCTGCATCGGGATCACTCGAACTGTTACTGACGATGCTCAGCGCAAACATTCCTCTTCTATTCTTTTTCGACTTAATGAGGGTGCTTAAATGGATGAGTTCATCCACTGTTTCGGGATTGCTTACGGGGATGAGTATCCGTTCGTCGGGTTCCTGGTCCTCCTCTTCGATGTCGGTGTTTTCGGCACGGGCAATGTTTTGTGCGCCTTTCTGGGTTTCGAACGAGGCAATGGTGCAGGTAACCAAAATCATAATGATGGTTCCGTTCAGAATGCTTTCGCTGAGTAACCGGATGGGTTCGCCATCAGCCGTTTCGCCTAGAATTACATTGTAACCCACCAACACGGCGGCAAGGGTAGCCGCAGCCTGTGCATTGCTGAGCCCAAAAATCAAACGGCGCTGATCGACTGAATACCCGAAACTTTTCTGAACAATCCATGCCGGAATGTACTTCCCAACTGTTGCAACTACTGACATAGTAACTGCAACAATCAGCGTTTCGGTATCGGTAAAAAAGGCGCGAAAGTCGATGAGCATTCCAACTCCCAGCAAAAAGAAAGGAATAAAAATGGCATTGCCCACAAAATCGATTCGATTCATTAACGGAGAGGTACGCGGTATGAGCCGGTTCAGTGCCAGTCCGGCCAGAAACGCCCCGATAATTCCTTCTATTCCGGCAAGTTCGGAAAGTACAGCGCCCAGAAAAACCAGCACCAATACGAAAACATATTGCGAAACATTGTCGTTGTAGCGTTTAATAAACCATCGGGCAAGAGGCGGGAATCCCAGCATAATGACGGAAGAAAAAATCACAAATGAAACAGACAGCCTCAGAGCAAAGTTTTGGTCCATTTCGCCGGAAGTCATTCCCACTACAACCGCCAGAACCAATAAAGCCAGCACATTAGTAATGAGGGTACTGCCAACGGTAATGTTCACCGCCTGGTTTTTAGCAATGCCCAGTTTACTAACTATCGGATAGGTAATTAACGTATGCGAAGAAAACATACTGGCCATTAATACCGATGTAAGAAAAGAATATCCTAATAAGTACAAACCTGCCGCAGTACCGAGTAACATCGGAATTGAAAAACCCAGCAACCCCAATAAAGTACTTTTACCTGCATTCTTTTTAAAGTCTGCCATATCAATTTCAAGCCCTGCAAGGAACATAATATAGAGCAAACCTGCTGTTCCTGATAGAATTATGCTGCTATCGCGCGTTATTAGGTTAAAACCGAACGGACCAATAATGGCACCGGCAATAATCAAACCCAGCAGATGCGGAATTTTTACCCGGTCTAACAAAATGGGGGCAAACAATATAATCAGAAGGATTACAAGGAATTTTAATACCGGATTGGTAAGCGGGAGTGAGGCGTCTATTGTATTAAAAAGGAGAATCATAATTTTTCATTTCCAGGCCAAATATAAAGAACGGTTTTGGTTAAACATTGTTTTTTTTTCCACGGATCACCCCAAAAGCACTAACATCCGTATTTCCCGAAGTAATTCCGTCTTAACAGGTGTTTATTCTTCCAGTAACCGCTGAATATTTTTTTTGTGACCGTAAATAACCATTAAATCCCCTTCATTTAAAACGGTATCGGCGGTAGCTGTTCCATATAACTTTTTAACCATTTTCGGAACTCCTATCAAATTCCGTTCTTTCACCTGCTTCAAGGTTGTAAGAACAATAACCTGATACTTTTTATTGATCCCAATTTGCCCGATCGTTTTACCTGCAAATTTTTCAGGAACGACCATTTCCACTATTGAATAATCGTTTGTTAATTCAAAGGAATCGAGAAATCCGCTGGAGGTTAATCTTCGTGCCCACCTCATGGCCGATTCTTCCTCGGGTCTCACAATTTCAGTTACTCCCATAGCCTCGAGAATGGTTTCGTGAATAGGTGAAACCGAACGGCTGATCAATCGATGTAAATTCATCTTTTTCAAATAAGCCGTAGTTATCAGGCTTGCCGCTTCATCTTCGCCAATACACACTAAAACAGCATCGGAATCGTTCAGGGGTAAAGTAGACAATGAAGCCGGATCTTTGCTATTCAGGCATACGGCATGACTAATTTTGTCTTTTATCGCTTCCACCTTTTCCATTTGGTTATCCACACCAATTATTTCATGGTGCATATTGGTCAGTTTTTCTGCCAGTGTGCTCCCAAAATTGCCAAGACCGATAATTATAAATTTCATGTAAAAAAATAATTTAGTGAATTAATACATCTTCAGTCGGGTAGCGGTATTTATAGCGGGTAACCTTTTTAAATATTGCAATGAGTACAGTAACGGTTCCGACCCTCCCCACAAACATGGTCAAAATTAATATGAATTTGCTGTAACTGCTCAAATCTGCCGTTATTCCCCTGCTTAAACCTACCGTGCTAAAGGCAGAAATACATTCAAATGCAACATCTAAAACATCTTTATCTTTGTCGAACCACAAAACGCCAAAAACAGCCAACGATATGGTAAGTACCGACAGGAACACAACCGAAAAAGCCCTGTTGACCGAAGTCTGAGAGATTTCACGACCAAAAACTTCAAGTCGCTTTTTCCCTCTTGCCAGAGAAAAAAAGTTAATTACCGCCAATGCCAGTGTACTGGTTTTTATTCCGCCTCCCGTAGAAGCAGGAGAAGCAC
>CAYTDH010000162.1:0-9117 GCA_964436325.1 uncultured Tangfeifania sp. | reverse complement strand
AAGTAAACCAGTAATTTCAGAACCCAAAATTAAATTAGATGAAAAGATGTGAAAGATTTCATCAATTCCTCAGATTAATTCTATCCAACCCGAAAATGCTTCTTCATGCTGATTTATGGTTCTGTCAAGGGGACCGCGAAGTCGGGATTTATATACCCTTGACAGGTTCATAAATCAGGTTATTTTTGCATTTACAGGTTGGATATATTCCCTATTTTTTAATTTTAATCCAGCGGATTAATCAAGCTTTTCCCAGAGGTAAAAGTCCCTGCCGGACAGGCACAAGAGTTTTTGTATTACAAAAACACATCTTGCATTCTCCTACCCCGAAGGTTATTTAATTAACTTAAGAATAATGCTGAGTAGGTTAAATACTAATTTTTATTTTATTTGAAACCGTTTCAGAAATGGGTAATTCACCTTGAACTTTGTAGAATTAATCTTCATTTGAATGTAAATGGTTTTTTTCGGGCCTCTTGTTATAACAAAGGCAGAAATGGATGCATAAAGTAGTTTACAGCTTCTGCAATATGAGTTGATCCGCTAATACAAATGGCTTCTTCGCTGTCCATAATCAGTAGGTCATTATGGGTAAGCTTCGTAGAGATTCACCAAGGGGCCAGGATTTTCCTGAATTTCTTCCACATTCATAATTTTCTCCACTTAGGTTTTTTTATCTTTCTGCAGGTTGCTATTTCGGATGGTAAAAAGTAATAGTCCGCAATTAAGGTAATCGCCACTGCCAAAGCCTGTCAGATCCCTTCCAAGCATATTTTCATAAATCTCAGCACAATAATCAGCTTTCCCTTTCCAATTTTCAGGTTTCAAAATGCCCGGTGGGGGCAATGCAAATTTATGCGCAGAAAAAAAGTTTTGGCATCTGCAATTAAAAGATTAATTTCACTAAGTTTCATTTGATTTGTTCTATTTTGTTATTTTAATGTTCACTTCAATATTTTCATTACAAGGAATATCGATGGCTGTTGAATATTTCCAGTATCGGTCGCCAAATCCAACACCCTGGTTGTGCCGCGATGTGCTTCCGCCATATTTAAATTTGGATACTGTAATTTCTCCGGTTATTTGTTCTTTGGGCGCAGTTACTTTCATTTTTGAACCATTTGGAGCTGTAAGTAGAAATCCGTTTTTCAAAATTTCAACCTCATTAAATTCAGGAGTGTTCAGGCGCCAGATTCTCCCGTTATCCGAAGTGTCTTTAATTTTTATCTCTGCTGAATTATCCCTTTGAAATTCAATTTCCATACTTCGTTTGTGGTTTTTTACGCCCATGCAACTTCCTTTGGCTGATGCAAAAAATAGGTCTCCATTTTTACCATGTTTAAAAGAATGGCTTTCAAAATTTTTTGTTCTCACGTGTTCCAAACCAGTTGGTTTCGCGGGAAACAGATTCGTTTGCCCGGCAATTTCATTGGTTCTTCCGGCACCAACTATCCAGATATTTCCCAGCCCGATTATTCGGAAAGTCAGGTTATCCGGGCCTTTGTGCCCGTTCACCCTTTCGAGCGGCGCATTAAACGCCACCACAATGTCATTTTCATTTACGAAGCGATTTCGCCAAACCGCAACTCCGTAGGCTGAATCCACAAAAGTGGTCCATCCCAATTGATCCGGATTTTCAGCAGGAACAGCATCAGGGTACCAGCAAAGCGAATAAAAAAGGTAACCGCGTTCATCATCGATTCGTTCAATATCCAGCAAGTAATCATGCATCCATTTTATGGCAGACACCTGATTTTCGGGATACAAACGTAATCCCAGCGCGGTCAGCAAATAATTTCCCTGCGGATCGTCATTCGACAAATCGGGCTGAATTCCTTTGCCCGAAGGATGTTCAATGGAAACCGTTGACGTACTCCAGCCATGCAAAGTGTTCAGTGCATGCGGCGCAAAATTTTCAAGTTCAAAAACCGGGTTGTCGTTGCTGTTTTGCAGCGCCGCCAACGCGGGCCCGACAAAACTCCAGTTGTAAACGTGGTACGACAGACTTTCGGCACTCCAGCCACCTGGAAAAATATTCCGCGCAATGTGATCCTGTAGTCGTTTTTGTATGTCCCACACAAATGGAAGTGACGGATTTCGTTCATATTTTCCTTCCAAATCGTCGTAAACCAACGCTGCCAGCAAAGCACTTCCCCAGCGCACACCGTTCCAGTTCGATTCCATGGCATAATTGGCCGAATAGCCCATGTTGGAATTCACCGTCAGCATGTTTATCATGCTTTCATTCTCTTAAAGATTTAAGTGTCGATACATCTTCGGGCCTGAGTAAGCCATTTGCCATGGGGCCGCAGTTGAGCAACAGGTTGGCTTCCATTTTTTCAGCCACTTCAAGGTAATTCAAAATGGTTTCTTTCGAAGCTACAGAATGATCCCACTCATGCCAAAACCAGTTACCCGATTTAAACTGTTCGTTTCCTTTCACCGACATGGTCGTTTCAATTTGCAGAGGCAAATAAACCTGACCATTCAGCCAGTCCCAAACTTTAACATCGTTTTTATTTGGATTGGTATATTTTTCGCCGCTACGGATGTCAACCGGATGAAGTGGAACGCCCGGGTAGGAAGTGGTGGCATTGTTCATCACCAAACAATTGGGCTGAATGGATTTTATAAACTGGTAGAGGTGGTCCATTTGCCATCGGTAAGCACCTTCCATGCGCCAGGCATGAATGAAATCAAGATCACGCCGGTGATTTTTTTCCTGAAACCCGGCCTCACCATCAATTTCCTGCTTTTTGGTCCAGCCGTGGTTTTGTTTTTTCCAGAACCCGTCGAACCAAAGTTCAACAATTTCGCCGTAATTAGTCAATAGTTCAGTGAGTTGAAGTTTTATCCAGTCTACAAAGCGCGGTTCATTCGAATCGTGCAACTTCTGGTTTCGGTCCCATAAAGAATAATACAATCCGAACTTCAAACCATATTTAGCTGCAGAATTGGCCACTTCGGCCACCAAATCGCCTTTCCACGGCGAGGCAGCAACTGTGTAATTTGTATGTTTCGATGGCCACAAACAAAACCCATCGTGGTGTTTTGTTATCAACACAATGTATTTCATTCCTGCATCGCGGGCAGTGCGGCACCATTGGTCCGTATCGAGCTTCTCCGGATTAAAAGCGTCCGGGTTTAAAGTGCCGTCGCTCCATTCTTTATCATAGTAGGTATTTATTCCAAAATGAATAAACATTCCAAATTTCAGATCCATCCATGACTTTTGAACAGATGTGGGATATGGAGTTTCTGACGGAGGTATCCTTTGCAGAAACTCCTCGTCAGTTAAAGGTATTCCGGAACCAGCTGCATGAAGTGTAGTCGCTGCTCCGGCACCCGCCAGTGCAACATTTTGTATAAAATTTCTTCTCGATAAGCAGTTCATTAAAAACAGTTTTTGCAGTTACATTCACAAATCTAACCAGAAATTGATTTCATAATTTTCTTTTTCCTTCATTCTATTACCGCCTGACCATTTTTTACACCATTTCGAAACAATTTTACCGGTTCCGGATGTTGTTTTCGGTTTAGTTTGAATACTTTCTTTTTAAGCGGAAGGAATTAACGCACGGAAATAATTAATTTTACAATTTACCATAAATTTAAACCGACAATGAACAGAGCAAGCCGAACCAAATCTGAAAAAAAAATAATCCTCCTGCTGTCGTTTTTCCTTTCCGTCTCTTTTCTTTTTGCACAATCAGGTCACGACTTTCACCACGATTTATACGACTCGATGCACGACAGTCCGATGCAGCAAAAATTCCGAAAACTGGCTCCAATGCCGTACGGAGTGGTTTTTCTGCCGTGGGCAGGTTGCACCGAGGAAGATATGCGGAAGCATTTCAGGATGATGAAAGATTTGGGTTTCACCAACCTGAAACAAACCATGGCAACACCTGAATGGCCGCGTGAGGAAACGCTTCGCATTGCGCTGGAAGAAGGCATCATTCCGTTTTGGTACGGCGAGGGCGGCTGGAAAGACATCACGCCGGAACTGCTCAAAGAGCTGGATTTGCCTGAAGACATGAGCATTAGGGAAGCACGGGAGCATCCGAAAATGCAGGAGTATCAAAAAGGAGTTCTTTATGAGCATTTGAAAGCATGGAGAAAAAATCCGGTTGAATACGATGGCAAAGTCTATTTTCATGAACCCGATGCATATTTGCGACCGGAAGATGAAGCGCCGTTTAAAGCATGGGTAAAAAAGAAATATGATTCTGTTGAAGAGTTAGCAGAAGCATGGAACCAGTATGAAGTGGGTATTACAAATGAACCGTACAAAACATGGGAAGATTTTGAAAATGACAACCTTGTAAAAACCATTCCCGGCTCGGAAGAAATTGTTCCTTCGGCTGGAAGGGAATACGGGCAGGTACGCGACATCCTTCGTTTTAAAGCAGACATGAACATCGACTACCTCGCAGCTACCAAAGTATCCTCGCATCCGGAGCAGCCGGTAAGGGCCGGTGGCGAAATGGGATTATTCCTGCCGTTTGCTTCGCGTGCCACCGACATGGAAGGCATTGCCGAACTAATGACCGAACGCGGTTCATTCTACCCATCGATTCACCTGGCCTGGCATTTCGAAGAGGTAAATTATGAAGTGGCTCCGTGTATTTACATGCAGTCGTCGCTGGCAACCGACTGGTTTAAAGGTGGTTGGGCTGCCACCTGGGAAAGCACCGGCGGACCGCAGCAATTGTCGGGCGGAAAAGGCTGGAATGTGCTGTCGCAGTTTGAAACGGCAGGCTATACCGTGGACAAAGGCGTAATCACCCAGTTGCTTCTCTCCTATCTTGCAGGCGGTTTTAAGGGAGTTGGCTTGTGGGCATGGAACTACCGTCGTGCCGGCTGGGAATCGGGAGAATATGCGCTGCTCAACCGCCAGCACGAACCAGGGCCGCGGGCAATTCGTGCAGGAAAAATTGCCAAAGCAGCCAATAAATACCGCGACGAAATCTGGGATGCACACAAAGAACCGCTGGTGGGCGTGCTGGTGAACTGGGACAATGAAGCCATATGGGCAGCGGTTGCGGGCCCGGGACGAACACATTTCAAACACTACCCGGTAAAAGCCCGGATTGGCATCAGCCGCACGCTGATAAATGCCGATGTACCGTGGGAACATGTTGCGCCCGACGATTTAAAAAAAGGATTGGCTAAGCGCTACAAAGTGATTTATATGCCCGCGCAGGCTGCCATTAACGATGAGTTGTTTCCTATTCTGGATGAATATGTAAAAAATGGTGGCCGTCTGGTTATTGACGTGCCTGGTGGCTGGTGGGATACACAGGGGAAAGTGCTGGAAACCGGGAAGGGAACGCCGTTCGAAAAAATATTCGGTGCTTCCATTGCCGACATGCAGTATTCTAACAATGTTCCGCAGGAAATTGGCAGCCACCAACTGGATGGTTTTGTTTTTGATATCACGCCAACCACGGCAAAAGTGGTGGAGCGATTTGAACTGGGCGGACCTGCCGTCACGGAAAACAGATACGGAAAAGGAACGGCCGTTATTTTAGGTGCGGATGCTTCCTACGCAACACGTGAACCGGGAAATGAATTTATGGAAACCTGGACGCTGAAACATACACTTGGTGAACTGGAATCACCTTATTCATGCGACGAGGCCATCGTTTACCGAATTGCAGCACCAGAAGCCGATCATTACTTTTTTATCAACGATGATGAAGCAAAATCGGTTGATTTGAATTTCAGATATTATGAATATCAAAACGTTACTGACCCCGTTTCCGGAGAAACACTTGAAATGGGTGCGCCGATTGATTTGGAGGCGTACAGCGGAAGGTGGCTGCGGTTTGAAAAATAATATTTCAACATTAAGAGAGGTAAATATATTATACGGACCCTTCGATTCCGCTTAGGATGACTGTCAGGCTGAAGCGGAGTCGAACTCTGATTTTATTAACGAAAGAACATTTAATTTTGAAGTTTGAGTTTTTGGAATTTTTTTGAGAATTTGAACCTGTAATTTTAGATCTAAAATTCAATTCATGAAAATATTCTTATTGATAACACTAATATTCGTTACAGTTCAAACTGCTTTTCCCCAGGAATCATGGGACTGCTCCACTTATCCCGACGAAAAAGGATTTCATCAGCGGATCGCCCCCATGCTTGAGCTCATTGCTGAACAGGATTTCGGGAAACGTTCACTGGCCAACTCTCGCTGTCCGGATACCGGACTGCCGGTAAAAACCTGGGCGGTGGAAGGTGAAACAATTATTTCGCCGTACACGGGACGCACCTATATTCAGGGTCCAACCGGCTACTTCGGTCCGAAAGCGAGAAATGAAAAAGGTGAAATTATTGCGTTTGGCGGCGATCCGCTGAAATATGATTTGCCGCCTGCAACAGCATCAATGCTGTTAAACCAGGAAGTTAAAAGGGCAACAGCATTTTTGAGCATTCCGGGAAATCTGCGCCAGCAGTACCATTTCGCCTGTAAAAACTGGGCACGTTTTTACCCGCTGCTTGCCGATGAAATGAGCGATGAATGGAAAAACGATTTTCACTATTGGGTGGGAAAATATGCCGAATCGCGCCGCCCGTCGGACGGAGGAGATGAAATGCTGCCGCTTTCAACCGCTCACAATTTGGTTGGACAGCCCGGAGAACTGCTGGGCGGAAATACCAAAGACGGCGGCACTGAAAACCATAAAACCATGTGGCGTTCCAGCGCATTGCTCTATGCGCAACTTTTTCCCGATTCCGCGAAAATTTCGGGATATACCACTGCTGAAACCGAAAAGCTAACAAAAGAAATGCTGGTGGATTTTGCAAAACGAATCCTGGAAGTTGGCAACGGCGAGTATGATTCGCAGGTGTATTATCCGCACAGCATCGAGGGATTTTTGAATCTGTACGATTTTTCACCCGATGAAGAAACCCGGCAGTTGGCCAAATTTCTGCTCGATTATTATTTCGCCACTTACGGATTAAAAGTGATTGATGGAACCATTGCCGGCGCCCAAAAACGGGGGTACCTCGCCCAAAGCAAATCTTCGGAAATGGAAATCATGCAGTGGGCGTATTTCAACCACACCTCGCGAAAAATGGACAACGTTCATACACAAATTCAGCAAACTACCACTTCGTACCGGCCAAATGAAATTATTTGCGACATCACCACAAAAAATATCCCGCTGCCGTTTGAAGCAAAAATAAGCCGCCCGTTTTACCACATGGACCGCGCACATGCGTTCGCCGAGAGATTCTACTGCTCGGAATCTTACGCCTTGGGAAATGTTCAAATGACAATCGTTGACAATCCAAACCAGCAAATGGTGTGGTCGCTGGTGGCCGAAGGAACCGAAGGTCCGTTGAGTTTTAGCGGCGGCCATCCGATGCGCAAAAGCACATCGGGGCACAGTCCGTACACGCAAACGCTGCAATCGAAGGGAACACTGATTTTATTTACCGCACCCACAAAAATCCTTCCCGATGCAAATACACTGATTGCACCCAACTATTCAAAAATCATCCGGCCAAATCTCTGGCACCTGCCGGCAAGTGAGCAGGGAAAAAATTTTGAAATTAGAAACCGGCAAAAATACGGACGCGATGAATTGTTCCCGTTAAAAGAATTAATAGGAAATTCAGCCAATTCGTATCAAATGTTTTTTGAAGAAAACCAGGGTTCTGCATCATCGTGGTTTTATTATCCCAGCACTCTTCATCCCAAAAAGAAAAACGGCACCTGGATTTTTGAAACCAACGAAATTTACGTTGCAGTAATACCGCTAACCGACGAATCATTTAAAGTTGCTCCCCAAAAATCAGTCAGAAATGAAATAAAAGGCAGCGCCGGTAAATTTTTCAGAGATTATAACCTCATTGTTTTTCCGGGTAAAATTTCGGGATTCATTGTTGAAACGGCAGAAAAATCAGCATTTAAATCGACTGACGATTTCTTGCAATCCATTCAATCAAAAACCAAATTAGATATTTCAGAACTGAAAGAAAATCTGACCTTGACTTACCAATCAGTTGCCGGTGATAAAATGGAAATGAAATACCAACCGGCAGGTTTACGTTGCGAGGCAATCATCAACGGTGAAAAACAGGATTGGGATAATTTTACCGATGGTGCAGTTTACATTTCTCCGTATATAAATGTAAAAGACGGTAAAATGGTAATTTCGAATGGTAAAAAGAGCTATTCGATAACTTTTGAAAATAATAAAATTAAATGGCAGAATGCTAATTAATTATGCCATAAGCCCAATAAAAAAATGGTCAGATTTTACTACCTGATTGACACAAAATTACACATCGTTACAATATGATTTCTTCAATTTTGTAAATTTGATAATGAATAGTTAGCTGAGGATTAAAGTATAAAGATGAGTAAAATAATTAATAACAAAATCACTATGTTAATAATTATTTCTGCAAGGGTAAATTTGAATTTCGACCTTTTCATATTAACTAAATCTTCAATAACAAAACTAATTGTAAAGCCCCGGTTTAATTTGTAATGATGTGTCAAAAACGGGGAAAATTGTATTTTAGGCATAAATTGATTTAAAAGCATCGTAATAACAGCTAAAAACAATGAAGAGCGCATTCATCCGGATAGTACTGTCTTTGTTCATCGCAATTCCGACAACTTTATTGGCACAGGAGTTCTCCTTTGAGCACATAACAACCGGTGAAGGTCTTTCGCAAAGTACCGTGAATTCAATCATCCAGGACAAAAGAGGATTCATGTGGTTTGGCACCAACGACGGATTGGATAAATTTGATGGATACTCCATCGAACGTTTCAGCCACGAAAAAGACAACCCGGGCAGTCTGAATAAAAATTCAATCTTGACGCTTTATCAGGATAAAGAAGGTTTTATCTGGATTGGCACTTACGGAGGCGGTATCAACAGGTTTGATTATACTCTGCATGAATTTACCCATTTTGAGCATAATCCGGAATCGGATTCTTCGCTTTCCAACAACCAGGTATTTGAGATTTTCGAAGATTCCGAAGGTGTTTTCTGGATTGGGACAGAACATGGAGTGGATAAATTTTACAGAAAAAAAGGAACCTTTCAAAACGTTGATAACCGTTTGAATATTCCTTTCGGAAAA
>CAYTDH010000161.1:0-9177 GCA_964436325.1 uncultured Tangfeifania sp. | reverse complement strand
TGTTGTCGTCGGATTCTTTTTTGATAACATATCTTTAAATTTTACATTATTCTCTTTTTTTGATCGCGACCATGCACCCTGAAACAGGCCGGAGCCATATGCGTACAAAGATAAGGGTTTCTAAAGAGAGAACCGAATGGGGAGCAAACCTTCGGTTAAAAATAAACATAGCTGAGGCATTTTTATTACTTTAGCGCCCTGTTATACCAACGCAGATTGGATATGAAGTCGGATACTTTCAAAGGCTATTTTTTTGCCATCCTTGCCACGGTTGCCTTTTCGAATGTTTACATTTTCAGCAAAGCGGCACTCAATGAAATCCACCTGGCCCAGTTCGGGTTTTACTGGTTTTTCATCAGTACGGTATTAAGTTTTCTGAATGCCTGGCGCCAGAAAAAGTTGCACCAATTAAAAGAACGAACCAGGCACCAGTTGCATATCCTGCTCATCCTCGGTATTTTGGAGATTTTCACCACCACTACTTTTTTTCTTTCCATCAACATCATTCCAGACCCCTCGGTTACTTCTTTCCTGGGCAATCTTTTCCCGGTGATGCTGGCACTGGGAGGAGTGGTTATCCTTGGGGAAAGGTTCGGACCTGTTGAAACAGGGGGAGCCTTCCTGGCCATTGCCGGAGCTTTTGTCATCAGCTACACCGGGGGCACCTCTCTTAAAAACCTGTTTATTCCAGGCACGGGAGTGGTCGTATTAAATGCGCTGTTTGCAACCACTGCTTCACTGGTCGTAAAAGTTCATGTTAATCGGCTTAGTCCTGAAATCCTCGGGCTTAACCGTTCGGCCTGGCTTTTGGTCTTCTCGGCAATCATGATGGTAGTTTTCCGGCAATCGCTGGTCATTCCTGTTTCCGCACTCAAAAATATTGCGGTGGGGGCAACCCTCGGTCCATTCCTCGCTATTCTAACCGTTTATTATTCATTCAGCTACATCAATGCCTCCCGTTCTTCGGTGGTGCAAAGCCTGAAGGGGATATTTGTGCTTATTGGTGCGTACCTCTTCTTTGGAACATTTCCCCTGCCCCATCAGCTCCTCGGCGGATTGATTACGGTTATCGGGGTTTTGGTCATGACACTGGGCCAGGCCGGCATTTTCAGGCGGAAGAAAAGAGAACCTTAAAATCCAGCAATTGCCAAGTCAACCTTTAGATGTCATTTCGAGATTGCACCCAAAAATTTTTTGGGCATAATGAGAAAATGACAATGGCAGTAACTGTCATTTCAAAGAACTTGCGAGGAGAAATCTGTTGATTCAAGAGATTTCTCCTCCTTCGTCGTCGAAATGACACCCGAATCGGGGCTTAATTATTGCATTCATTATAAGTGGTTTATAAAAACCTGACAATGGCAGTGCATTTCAATAGGGCGACTGACACGACACTAATAGATATTCCGGATTTTTTCAACCAGCTCACCATGGATTTCTGGCCGGGCAACGAGAACGAAGTCGCTTTTCCCGTCCCACGGTTCACCCTGCCAGTTGGTAAAAACACATCCGGCTTCAGTGGCAATCAATACTCCGGCAGCAAAATCCCAGAGCTCGTCACCCGAGCAGATAAAGCCCTCGAATAGTCCTGCCGCGACATAACAAAGCTCCAGAGCGGTTGTCCCCAACTTCCGGAGGTTATATCGTGTGGCCAGCCTGCTGTTCACCTCAGCAAACCGTTCTTTGTCCTGAGGGTCACTGCCATGATTCAGAAACAGGGAAGCCACCGGGTTCTGGTTTTTCAGGGTCAGCAGCCGCCTGTCGTTGCAAAAAGCCCCACCGCCCTCACGGGCATAGTATTCTTTTCGTCGGGCAGGATCGAAAATAACCCCTGCATGCACCCTCGCCCCCTCCACCAGTGCCAGCGATACAGCAAAAAGGGGAAGCGAGCGGGCAAAATTGGAAGTCCCGTCAAGAGGGTCTACAATCCACCGTGGTCCTCCCTCTGCTTCAATAAGACCGCTTTCCTCGCTCAGGATGCTATACCCGGAGTGTTTCTTCAGCACTTCAAGAATAGCCGCTTCGGCGGCCAGATCGGTGTCGGTCACCAGGGTTTTTGACCCATCTTTAATACGGGCCTTTTGCGACAATCCAAACTGTTTTTCAACAACCCGGGCTCCGGCCCTGGCGGCTTTACGCGCTATTTCCAGATCAGTCAGAAAAAAGGCCATTGGATTAAATTTCCGGTGCATGCTCCATAAGATACGCTTCTGCCTCCAGGTTCCACAACCCCTTGGTTTTAGCCACCACCCCTGCCAGGCCGGCAAAGAAAGGGTCCTTTTTCCCCAGGGCTTCAAAATCGGCAATGGGAGTAAGCGGAATATTTTTGTGGGTATAGATAAGTTTCTTCCCCCCCGGAATATCGGGCAGGTTGAGGGTGGTATGAATGACTGCATTCAATCCGCCGATATGGGTCACCAACCCTGCCGGATCAAGTCCCTTGCTCATGCAGGCAAGCGCTTCAACCATATCATCTTTATTGCCTCCCGACGTCCCTGTAACATGAGTGGCCGCATAATGCACATTGTAAAAATTGAGTTTTGCTGAGAAGCCCGGATCAGAAGGTCCTGCAAAAAAGTTAAGGCATCCGTCCTGCGCCAATACAGCATCGGCCTGTTCGATAACAGGAGCGACTGGGGCAAAAACAAATACATCATCATAACCCTCACCGGAAATGTCTTTCAGGGATTGCACCGGATCGTCCACGTTTCCGGTATTTCTATAGACCAGTTCAATGCCTTTTTTCTTTGCCCATTCGGGTGGAAATAATTCAGCGGCACGGTCAAGACGGTCCTGGGCAATATCGGTCACCACCAACAGAGAGGGTTTCCGGTCTTTCCGGGAAACAACATAATTGATGGCAGCAAGTCCCATGGGTCCAACACCGGCAAGGATCGCCATTTTCCCGCCATCCACAATTTCCATTTGATGCACATACGAACCGGGTTTGGTGTGGTAATTGGCATGCATGGCGCCAATCACACAGCTCAGCGGTTCAGAGAGCGAGGCCGGGTAAAATCCCGGTCCGTCGTAAGCGAGCAGGCAATCCTGTTCCAGCACATCTCTGGGGATAATTACATAAGTGGCGTCTCCGCCGACATAGGGATAGGTATATCCCGGGGCACTCAGCACCCCCAACGGTGCTTCTTCATAATAAATGGCCGGTTGAATGGAATATTTCTGCCCCGGTATAAACTTGTGCTGCCATTTTGCCCCCACTTCAATAATCTCCCCGCTAAACTCATGCCCAATCATCACCGGATTAGCAGCCACATCGTCGGGAACCCTTTTGTGATCAGGACCTTGCTTGGCTGCTTTATAGCTCGACATGCAAATACTGTCCGAAACCACTTTTGCCAATATCTCATCATCCTTAATTTGCGGAAGATCAAACTCCTCGAGCCTCAAATCTTCCTTGCCATATAAACGTACTGCTTTTGTTTTCATATTCTGGTTATTTCAACATATTTTGTCCACCGGTTACAGGCACAGCCTGCCCGGTCTCATATTCCTGCTCAATGACATAAAAAATGGCCCTGGCCACATCTTCGGCAGTGCAGCCACGACCTGCCGGCACCTGTGCCTCATAAAACGCCTTAACATCGGCAATGGTTTTAGCACCAGGCACCTTTCCTGCTTTCAGGTACTGAACAAAAAGACCGTTCTCGGGGTCACTCCATAAAGGACCATCAAAAAAGTTCCCCGGGCAGATCGAATTCACTTTGATGTGGTAAGGCATCAGTTCCAGGGCAAAAGACTGGGTAAGTCCTATTCCCCCAAATTTTCCGCCGGCATAGGCAAAATTCTTGTTGCTCCCTTTCAGTCCCGACTTGGAATTGATTTGAATAATATCCATAAAGTGACCAGGGTTTATTTCATGCTGCAGCTTCATTACCGGTTTCGCATATTTGGAACAGAGAAAATAACCGGTATAATTCACTTTGGTCATCAATTCAAAGGTCTCCTGATCCATTTCATCGAGACTTCCGGCACGCAGGATTCCAGCATTGGAAATCATGACATCCAAACCGCCAAACTCCAAAACAGCCTGCTGAACCATCTTTTCCACCGAAGCAGCCTCCGCCACATTAACGGATAGAAATACCCCCCTGTTTTTTCTCCCCCCCGAATTGAGCGAATCGGCAAATGCTTTTCCTTTTTCCTCATTGAGGTCGGCAACTACAATATTGGCACCCTCTTGATACAGGATTTCGGCAATTCCGGCACCAAAGCCCTGGGCAGCTCCGGTAACAATAATGCTTCTATTTTCCACACGCCCCATGGCCTGCGAGCCAAGCGATACCTTCTTGCGGTAATTCTCAACTTCCCAGCTTTCAATAAAGGCTGCCTGTTCTCCTGTTAAGGGGTGAGGACCGCCAAAATTCTCTGAATATTTGCTGATTCGACAAAAATCATTCACCATGTCCCGGAGATAGCCCACCGAAACGGCAGAGTCTTCAGCCACTACAACCCCCTCACCACGAACAAAAATCACCTTTGGAGACACTCCCCTGCGCGAAATAAATTCTCCGGTTTTGGTGCGGACCTCCTCAAGAATCTCATCTGTAGTTCCGCTGTTTTCAATAAAAAGGTATTCCGATAAACAGTAAACCATCTGATCAGGATTGAAAGGACGGGAGATCCCTTTTTTAAAGGCCTCCTTGCTGGCAATAAATCCTTCGATCGCCGTACTGTTAAAAGCGGTTGCAACTTTCAATTTTTCAGTAGAAAGCACCATCCGGATGGCTGGCAAAACCTCAATCAATTTTTCTGAAACCGCTTTCTCCCGAAAAACGGGAAAATCATCAAAAGCATTTTGCAGCGTATCCTTCACCTCAGCATACCATTGGTTGATCTCGTCCATGGTATCAGCAGCCACAAAAATGCCATGATTCTGAATGAGAACAATATGGGGATCCCGGTGCATTTTTTCATGGTATTGCCTGATTTCTTCGGCAATGGTCTTAAAAAGTACAAAGCCCGGATCGGAATACGGAATGTAAAGCACCTCTTCACCAAACAGCGCTTTCGTTTTTTCTTCGGCCTGATTGCTGCACATTAATCCGTTCACCAGTGTGGAATGGGTATGCACCACATACCTGTACTGAAAAAGGTTGTGCAGGGAAGTTTCCACCGATGGCCTCAGGCCTGAAGAAGGATCCACCCTGCTGTTGAGCAGTGCATTTTTCACTTCTTCTTCTCGCTTCACCGAGTCGTTTGAAAACTCCATTTCAGGGATCGCATTGAGTTTTTGACGGTCGAGAACGCAAAAACCGCTCTCTTCAATATTCCCCAGGTTGATTCCGCTGGCTTTAATCCAGAGATGGTCATCGTCTTTGAAAGATGTGTTGCCTCCGCCGGCAATCACATAATCTTTATTCCTTCCATAAGCACGGGAGATTTCGATAAGGTCTTTTATTTCTTTTTTCATGTGTCTATAATTGTAAATCTTTAATGGTAACACATGGAACGCACCATATAAATACTCGCACGGTTTATTTCGTCAGCCGGCGGATCATGGCTCGTTTTATCCATTCGTTTAATTTAGTGAGTCTATTTCTTTGTTCCTCACCACAACTTGCTTCATGTCTGAAAGAACCAGGCCATCACGGCTTTCCCCAGTTCCGCAAATCTTTCTTTTTCCGCAGTTTTTGCGATATTCCCTTTCAGGTATCCTTCTTCTCCGCGGGCAACCAGGTATTGGTGGGCAGCAATCACGGCAGCCCCTTCATAATTGATCGCTTCAAGTTCAGCATCGAGAGACACACCACCGCGGCAGGAAACTTTTAAAGGATCAAGCTTTGGCGTATTGTGTTCTGTTCCAAAAGTGATTACAAATCCTTTTTGATGAAAAAAAGTTACAAAATCTTTCAGGATTTTAAAATCATTTCGCCCAGGAATCAATTCAATCGCATAAACATTGTTTTGCACCAATTCACTGTAAAGCTTCTCCTTGTCTTCTTCGAAATCGGTAAACCGTCCGTTGGGATCATCGAGCAAAACAGGATAACAAGGTATGCCTCCGGCATCAGTAATGACAACGATGACCTGCTCCAGTGACAGGAAAGCCCTGGGGTCCTCAGGCACAAAGGCAGCGCCGCCGGATTTAAGCAGATTCCCCCGGATTTCATTTTCCAGCGAGGCAACATCATTGGGAACGGATTTCACCTCTTTGCCGGAAAATATCTTCTTCAGCAACCGGATTCTTCCTTCAGGCGTTGATTCCTTTTGGAAAACCTCAATGCGGACAGCCTGGGCAATGTGACGCTCCCGAAAAAGGCTTTTGGCCAAACGGTTTTGCACCTCCTCCGGATCAAACTGAATGCCGATACTGTTTTTTTCAAAAAAAGCATTGAGCTTTCCTACCATTTCATAGGTCTGGCGATTACTCTGTTCCTGAAGACTCCGGATGACCTCAAAAGACGATTCACTCATTTTTGCAGGTTGCCTCAATCCCTTACCACTAAAATAGGTCCTTCCGGGATTATTCGGATCATTTACCCTCACTCCGGCTTCCTGGAGTTCATGCTGAAGGGCCATGAATTCAATATTGAAAAGCGGAAAAATGTCATGCCTGACTGCCAGTTCAGCAAAGGTGTCGTAACCATCCGTGGTATAAAAATCATTTATCCCCAAAACATTCACGCCCTCAGAGGTGGCCCGCTCAAAAGCCTCCTCAATCTCCGAAAAAGCACTAAAGGAATGAGGCGTGTGGATATGTCCGTTTATTTCCGGAACGGATTTCTTTTCGCGGGAATTAAACCATTCCAGCAATTCCCCTGCCTCCGGATAGGAAGAAAAAATGGACTCTTTTTGTTTCATTTTCCTGAATTATTGTTTTCGGCTGCAAATTAATAAAAGCTCAACAAACAGGCTGTCCTTTGGTGTCCTGTTATGAAAATATCCGGGTCGAAACAGCTATATCCCCCCCTGGGGTAGTCTTAACGGAATTTCAATAATTCATTATAAGCCCTGTTCAAAGAACGTTGCATTTCGGTCAATTTGTCGATACTCTCGTAATACAACCTCAGTTCGATAAAGTAGTCACCTAATGATATTTCACCCTTTTGAAGTGCTTTTAATATCAATTCACGATTATTGTATTGTTTTAGCTCACTACGGTAACTGTTAATACTGCTTTGCAGTTCAACGGTTTTGGCATATTGGGCTTTCAGCTCCGAATAAAACCGGAGTTTTGCATCCGCCTGAGATTCTTCTACTGCACGGGCCTTTGCTTCAGCATAATGGACATTATTCTTATTCTCCCATAAGGGAATTGTAATTCCCAGACTCACTCCCTGAAATTGTTCCCCAACGACTTTTTCACTCATATAGCCTGCCGAAAATTTGGGTAAACTCAAAGCCAGCTGCAACTGTTTTTGCTTTTGCATTATGGTCAATTCTTGTTTTAACCATTGCAAAACCGGATTATTCTTTTCAGCCTGTGCATACCATTGCCCGAAGCCGGGTAAAAGCTGAGGGGTTGCAAAAACGCTATCGGTAAAGGCAATGGTATTTCCACCATTTAGCCTTGCCAGTTCTGCAAGTAAATTCCTGCGTTCAATTTCAGCAACCTCAAGTTCCTTCGAAAGATTGAGCAAATAAACCCGGGCCTTATTTAAGGCTAAAATACTTGTTTCGCCTGTTCCCAACTTCTTCCTGTATGTTTCTGCGATTTGGCGTGCGTGATAAACCCGCTTGGTATACTCGGTCAATAAAGCATTTTGATAAGTGAGTTCCCCACATAACATACGAGACTTATGAAGAATTTCCATCCGTTGTTTTTGATATTCCAGTTCAGCCTGTTCGTTCTTCAGTTTTGAAATCCGGTTACGGTATGCATATGCTGTGGGAAAATCGAACGACTGGCTTACCCTAAAATCGGTACGGGTGCCCATTGAGGAAGGGTTCCCCCACAGGTAATGAAATTCAACTTCGGGATTCGAAAGAAAAATACCTGTTTTATTCCCGATTTTATCGGCTTCAATTTTTTTTCGGATTGCCGCCAGAGTGGTATTGTTGCGCTCAATATCCGCCAACAAAGAATCGACAGAAACTTGCGAAAACACATTGACAGATACCAGCAAAAATGTTATTAGATTGATGATTTTCATTTTGTTCCTTTTTTGATAATTCCACGACTGTTTAAAAAACTGTACACAATAGGCACGATGTAAATATTCAGAATAGTGGAGGTAAGCAAGCCGCCCAATATTACTTTAGCCATTGGACTTTGAATTTCGTTGCCTGGTAAATCTCCTTGTAAGGCAAGAGGGACCAATGCCAGAGCGGCTGTAAGGGCAGTCATCATAATGGGAATTAGCCGGTCTTTTGAACCATAAAGAATGGTATCGTAAAGGGGTTGGTCTTGTTCCTGCAAATGCTGATAGCGCGAAATCAATAATATTCCGTTACGGGTAGCAATACCAAACAAGGTAATAAACCCGATAATTGCCGGAATATTCAGAATGTTTGATGTTACATAAATGGCAAAAACACCTCCAATGAGTGCAAGTGGCAGGTTAAGCAGGATGATACCGGCAAGTGTAAAATTTTTAAATTCCTGGTACAACAACAAAAAGATGACAAAAATGGCAATAAAAGATGTCAACAGCAGGGTTCTTGATGCTTTTGCCTCGCTTTCAAATTGTCCGCCGTATTCAACCCGGTATCCTTCGGGTAACTGAATATTTGATTCTATTCTCCCGTGAATCTGGTTAACAACACTCCGTAAATCGCTGCCTGCAACGTTAGCAGAGATCACCAGCTTACGCTGTACATTTTCACGGCTAATTGAACTGGGACCAGCGGCAGAAACGATTTCAGCAACCTGCGATAAGGGTACTTTTTTCCCGCTATGGGTGTCGATTAACAGGTTTTTTATCTCCTCAACCTTCCGGGTATACGCTGTATCCATTTTCAGAATTAAATCGAAATTTTGCTGCCCTTCATAAATATCGGTCATTTTTTCGCCATTGAAAGCAATCTCAACAAAATGGTTAAATTCCTCCATAGTTATGCCGTAAAAAGCAAGCATATCGCGATCTGCCCGTATTTGTATTTGCGGAATTTCAATCTGTTGATCCACATTCACATCAACCAGACCTTGAATATCAACAATGTTGGCTTTTATTTGATTCCCAAGAACAAACATCCGGTTCAAGTCGGTGCCAAAGA
>CAYTDH010000160.1:0-9247 GCA_964436325.1 uncultured Tangfeifania sp. | reverse complement strand
CTGGAATACCAAATTTCCTCTGCTTTTTCGCAGCCAGGAAACATCAGAATTAAAATAAGGTAGAACAACTTTTTCATTCTGGTTTTTTAATTAAGACGTTATTAAAATATGAATGGTTGCGTATCATGTTTTATAAATTATTTAGAAGTTAAAACATCATTTCGAAAATATTTTGGATTCTATGAAAAGAAAAAGAGGCAGAACACATGGACGCTTTTTGAAGATGATTGATGATTTACAAACCCCTAAACACAAAACCAATCATAAATACAGAAGATGCTTTCCCCTTTTTTTTAAGTTCTATTTCTGAAAATAAAACCAACCATTAAATCATAACAAATATAAACAAAAAAGATACTGAATGAAAAGTTTTTAGATTACAAAATAGGGAAAATGCCCCAAAATCAACCGGTTTTCCCAAAATGGGAAAAATAAAATTAATTCGGGAATGAGGAATAGGGATTAAGAAAGCCTTGTATCGTGCATAAACACTATATTTGCAAAAAAAAAGTGGCAAGAAAAAGGAAAAAACCGTTTTACGAAAAACTTCGGATTGAAGACATTGGAGCAGAGGGAAAAGCAATTGCCCGGATTGATGACATGGTTATTTTTACCAAATTAGCCATCCCCGGAGACGTCGTTGATATCCAGATAACCAAAAAACGAAAAAAATACCAGGAAGGAAGGGTTACTAAAATCCATGAATATTCCCAAGACCGGGTGGAAGCTTTTTGTAAGCATTTTGGTAGCTGTGGGGGGTGTAAATGGCAATACCTGCCCTACCAAAAGCAACTTCATTACAAACAAAAGCAGGTAGCCGACCAGTTAAAACGAATTGGAAAACTGGAACTGCCCGAAATTTCGCCTATTCTGGGCTCTGATAAAGACACATTTTACCGGAATAAACTCGAATTTACCTTTTCAAACAAAAAATGGCTTACTCAGGAGGAGATTGCCTCGGGAAAAAGTTTTGGAGATTCAGATTCGCTTGGATTTCATGCGCCAGGCATGTTCGACAAAATAGTCCACATCGACAAATGCTGGCTGCAATCCGAACCCTCAAACAGAATAAGGAATTTCATTTACCGGTACGCCCTGAAAAACAACCTTGATTTTTTTGACATCCGCGAAAAAACAGGATTTCTGCGAACACTGATCATCCGGACCAGTACGCTGGGAGAAACCATGGTGGTGATGACGTTTTTCCGAAATGAGGAAAAGGAAATAATGAAATTGCTGGAGGCTGTGAAAAATGAATTCCCGGAATGCACCTCCCTGCTTTATGTCATTAACTCCAAAGGCAACGACACCATTACCGATCAACAAATCATAAAATACAGTGGCCGCGATTACATTGTTGAAGAGATGGAAGGTTTGAAGTTTAAAATTGGACCGAAAAGTTTCTATCAAACCAATTCCGAACAGGCCTGCCGTTTATATGATGTTACCCGCAAATTCGCAGAATTGAAAGGATCTGAGATTGTTTATGACCTCTACACTGGAACGGGAACCATCGCCAATTTCCTGGCGCGTAGCGCCTTAAAGGTAATCGGCATTGAATACGTGCCTGAAGCCATCTCCGATGCCAAAACAAATGCACAAATGAATCAAATCGGGAATGCCCATTTCTTTGCCGGAGATATAAAGGAGGTATTGAATCCATCGTTCGTTGCTCAAAACGGAAAACCTGATGTAATCGTTACGGACCCGCCCAGGGCCGGAATGCATCAAAATGTGCTTGAAACCATCATTGAATTACTCCCCGCCAGGATTGTTTACGTTAGTTGCAATCCGGCAACCCAGGCCCGCGATATCTCAGTGCTCGGACAGCATTACCGCATGACCCGAATCCAACCGGTGGATATGTTTCCTCATACCCACCATGTTGAAAATGTGGTTTTACTTGAACGATAATAAAATCCCGGGGAAGATGAGCTATTTCCTTCCTTTCATAAAAACAGAATATTCATTTTTGCTTCAGGTGGAAAGCCAGGGATGCACTAATACTGGAAAGATTCCTCTTCGAACCATCTTTTGTAATAAGACAAAAAAATGCGGAGCCAAAAAGGTTCCGCATTTTTTTATCCGTTCTATCTTTGTTTACCCTAAATAGGTTTTCAACAATTTGCTTCTTGAGGTATGTCTCAGGCGGCGAATCGCCTTTTCTTTTATCTGACGTACCCTTTCACGGGTAAGTCCAAATCGTTCACCAATCTCCTCAAGGGTCATCTCCTGACATCCAATCCCAAAGAATAAACGAATAATATCCGCTTCTCTTTCGGTAAGGGTGGCCAGTGCCCGGTGTATTTCACGGGCGAGCGACTCCTGGATAAGTGTCCGGTCTGCATTGGGTGAATCGTTATTGACCAAAACATCCAGCAAGCTGTTATCCTCACCGTCAACAAAAGGAGCATCAACAGAAACATGGCGTCCTGAAACCCTGAGGGTGTCAGAAACCTTGTCGGCAGGCAATTCAAGCGAGTCAGCCAACTCTTCAGGAGAAGGTTTCCGCTCATGCTCTTGTTCGAATTTGGAATATGCCTTATTAATTTTATTCAGTGATCCAACCTGATTCAGGGGCAAACGAACAATCCGCGACTGCTCAGCCAACGCCTGTAGAATGGATTGCCGAATCCACCAAACTGCGTAAGAAATAAACTTAAATCCACGGGTTTCATCAAACTTCTCTGCAGCCTTTATCAAACCAAGATTTCCTTCATTAATTAAATCCGGAAGACTGAGTCCCTGATTCTGATACTGCTTGGCCACGGAAACAACAAACCTTAAGTTTGCTCGTGTCAGCTTTTCTAAAGCAGCCTGATCACCTTTCTTTATGCGCTGGGCCAATTCAACCTCTTCCTCAACAGTAATAAGTTCTTCTTTACCTATTTCCTGTAAATATTTATCCAGGGAAGCACTCTCGCGATTGGTTATGGATTTTGTGATCTTTAGCTGTCTCATATACTCTCCTTAAAAAACGTGCAAATATAAGTTTTTAATAATTATCGGTCAAGGTGAAAAGCTTTTTAAAAAAATTAATTAATAGTTTGTTAAAGGTATTTTGCACTTCAATTAATCTACACCAAAAACAAAATAAGCAAGTTCACCGTTGGGGTAAACGCCTTCTACTAAAATTCCTCCTCTTGCATTTCCTATCTCTCTCTTAAAATCGTTCACTTCATAAATGGGCTTTTTATTTACATGGGTAATAATAAATCCCTCTTCAAGCCCTGCCTCTTTCAATTTCCCATTATTTAACTCCACAATTTTAATACCATTTTCTATCTCCAGTTCCCGGGATTCCCTGGTGCCAACAGTTTCAAAACGGGCGCCCAAAACAGTATCATTATCACGGACAATCTGCGTATCACCATGTTTATTACGCAAGGTTACCTGAAATTGTTTCTTATCTCCATCCCTTTTCACAACAATATTCACATCGTCTCCAGGCCGGTACAAGCTCACCTTTTCCTGCAATTCAGCAGAAGAGTTAACACGTTGGCCGGCGACACTGATGATCACGTCTCCTTCTTTAATACCGGCTTCACGGGCAGCCCCGTTTTCGGTAACCCCCCCAACAATAACACCTTCTACTTTATCGAGTCCGAATTCCTCAGCAATATCGGCCGTTACATCCCCAATTTCAACTCCGAGTAAGGCCCGCTGTACTTCTCCAAACTCTTTCAGGTCTTCAACCACCTTCCTGACAATGGATACGGGAACTGCAAACGAATAACCGGCATACGATCCTGTGCGGGAGGCAATAGCCGTGTTTATTCCCACCAGTTTCCCCTGTTGATTAACAAGTGCTCCTCCGCTGTTGCCCGGATTTACAGCCGCATCTGTCTGTATAAAGGACTCAATGGAGAGCCTGTCGTTGTTGATTCCGAGATTTCGAGCTCTCGCACTGACAATCCCGGCAGTAACCGTAGAGGTCAGATTAAAGGGATTACCAACTGCAAGGACCCATTCGCCAAGACTCAATGCATCGGAATCACCGTAACCCAAATAAGGTAACCCTTCTGCATCTACTTTAAGCAAAGCAATATCAGTGGAAGGATCCGCCCCCACCAGCCGCGCATCAAATTCACGCTTATCGTTAAGGATTATCTTTATCTTTTGCGCACGCTCAATGACATGGTTATTGGTCACAATAAACCCATCCTCCGAAAGAATAACCCCCGAACCAAAGTCCCTGGCAATCTGTGGCTCCTGCCTGCGCAATCCAAAAAATTCATCAAAAAAAGGATTACCGCTGGACCAGCCTCCGCCACGGACAGACTGGGTAGCAATGTGCACGACCGAATGGATGGAATTTTCGGCAGCAAACGTTAAATCCGGCAAGGCTGAATCACCATCGGCTGACAAATTGGCATAGCGTATCGGTTGCTCTTCGGTAATGGTAACGACTTCAGTCTTATCAAAAAACGAACTGTATAACCAAACAGCCAAAAATGCACTCAAAGTTACCAGTAAAAATGTAAAAGCATATTTTCTTGAATTCTTCATGGTTGTATTATTTTTTATAACTCCTGATTGTTCATAATTCGCAATAAAAACAACAATAAAACAACATTTGCATCAGGGAATCTGCCGGAATTATCCATTCACATTTCCTGTTCAACGGAAACTTTTCAAAACCATTTCCTGTTTAGCTGTTGTGCATTCATAAACACAAATATACTGCCAGTGTTTTTTCAAACATTCATCCAAATCATTCATTTTGCATCTTTTAACAATCAACCCGATTTTTTGTTAAAAAATGATGTGCAATTTTACCGGATCAATAAGAAAAACGAATTTCCTATTCTGCTCTACGTTCCGGAACAATAAACCATTTGGAATCAATTTCCGCAGGCGAATAATTTGCCAGGTATTGCATGGCTTCGCGAGAGTCACCGGCCGAATAATAGAGATCACGGTATATTTCCTTGGCAAAAAATTCAGCAAATGACACCTCAAACTGCTTAAAAAGAAATTTAAAGAATTGATTCGTATTGATAAAAATGACAGGTTTGTTATGGTAAGCCAACTGACGGAGTGTTAACACCTCAAGAATTTCCTCAAGAGTCCCAAAACCACCGGGTAAAGCAATAAAAGCATCCGAAAGTTGACGCATCCGGGCCTTGCGTTCCTGCATATCCCTGGTGACAATGACTTCATGTAAATGATCGGAAGCAAGCGAACGATCCATGAACCGTTCCGGCAAGATACCCGTCGTTTTAGCTCCCGCTTTTGAAGCAGCCACTGTAACAGCCTGCATTAAACCCACATTGGCCCCTCCGTTGATCAATGTGTGCCCCTGCTCTCCAATGAGTGTTCCCAACCTTTTAGCCTCCTGGAAATAAACCGAATGAATCGCATTGCTCGAAGCGGAAAAAACACAAATATTCATAATAGAAAATTAATTCCGCTTAAGCGTCAATATTGGCATAAGTCGCATGCTCTTCAATGAATTTTCTGCGGGGAGGTACATCATCCCCCATAAGCATGGCAAAAATATGATCGGCCTCAGCGGCATTTTCAATGGTTACCTGCTGGAGGGTGCGGTTATCTGGATTCATCGTGGTTTCCCAGAGTTGCTCTGAATTCATCTCACCCAAACCTTTATACCGTTGCTGATGGATATTGCTTTCAACCCCTCCGGCCCATTCGTCAATGACCTGCCTGCGTTGTTGTTCCGTCCATGCATACGTTTCCTTTTTCCCTTTCTTCAGGAGGTAAAGGGGCGGCGTGGCAATATACAAATATCCTCTTTTAATCAATTCCTGCATATACCTGAAAAAGAAAGTCATGATAAGCGTTGCAATGTGACTGCCATCCACATCGGCATCGGTCATGATAATAATTTTATGATACCTTAGCTTTTCAAGGTTTAGTTCCTTGGAATCTTCTTCTGTTCCTATGGTAACACCAAGAGCAGTAAAAATATTTTTAATCTCCTCATTCTCAAAAATTTTATGCTGCATAGCCTTTTCAACGTTCAGGATTTTTCCACGCAGCGGCAAAATGGCCTGAAATTTCCGGTCGCGCCCCTGTTTGGCTGTACCCCCTGCCGAGTCACCTTCTACCAGGAATACTTCCGAAAGGGTAGGGTCTTTTTCGGAGCAATCGCTCAATTTTCCGGGCAAACCGCTTCCTGTAAGGGCGTTCTTCCGTTGAACCATTTCCCGTGCCTTTCGGGCAGCATGCCGGGCCTGGGCTGCCAGAACAACCTTGTTAACAATCGTTTTAGCAGCCTTTGGGTTTTCTTCCAGATATTGAGACAGAGCCTCGCTCACGGCTTGATCCACAGCGAGACTCACTTCTGAGTTCCCCAGCTTCGTCTTCGTCTGTCCTTCAAACTGGGGTTCGGCAACTTTTACCGAAATCACAGTGGTCAATCCTTCCCTGAAGTCATCCCCGCTAATATCAAATTTCAGCTTCGAAAGCAATCCGGATTGCTCGGCATAGTTCTTTAAGGTACGCGTAAGCCCCCGGCGAAAACCGGTAAGATGGGTCCCTCCCTCAATGGTATTGATGTTGTTGACATAGGAATGAATGTTTTCCGAAAAAGTGGTGTTGTATTGCATGGCAATTTCCACCGGAATATCATTCTTCTCCGTAACAATATGAATAATATCCGGGATTAATTTGGTCCGGATATCATCCAGATATTCAACAAATTCCTTAAGTCCTTCTTCCGAATAATAACGGTCCGATTTATAGTTGCCGTTCTCATCTTTCTGCCGCTCATCGGTAATGGTGAGTTGGATGCCGGCATTTAAAAAGGCAAGTTCACGAATACGGGCTTCGAGAATTTCATATTTATACGTGGTGGTCAAAAAAATATTCTCATCGGGCTTAAAGGTCACAATGGTCCCTGTAATATCAGAATCTCCAACAACTTTAACGTCCTCTTTTGGTTTTCCTATAGCATATTCCTGAACCCACATTTTACCATCGCGATGAACCTCGGCTTTTAAATAAGAAGAAAGGGCATTCACACATGAAACACCCACACCATGTAAACCACCAGATACCTTATAAGAATCTTTATCAAATTTACCGCCGGCGTGCAAAACGGTCATCACCACCTCCAGCGCCGATTTATTCTCTTTTGTATGCTTTTCTGTTGGAATGCCCCGGCCGTCATCTTTCACACTGACAGAGTTATCCGGATGAATAATAACATCAATATTCTTGCAATAACCCGCCAATGCCTCATCAATCGAATTGTCAATCACCTCGTAAACCAAATGGTGCAATCCTTTCTCATTAACATCGCCAATATACATGGCAGGCCTCTTTCTAACGGCCTCCAGACCTTCAAGCACCTGAATGCTGTTTGCTGAATAATTTCCATTTCCCTCAAGAGGGATAATTTCCTTTTTTATATCGCTCATTCTTCGTTGTTAATATTTTTTATTTTCCCAAGCTTCCGGAAGGAGTTTCTAAATTCAAAATGCTTGATTTTTAGTCAATTACAAAAGAAACGCCCCTTCTGTCAAACCATGGTGCAAATATAACAAAATAAACCGAAGGAACGGGGGATTCTTTCCTCTTTTGGAGCCAATTTTTCAACAAATTATTAACCTGAAAATGAGCAGAGAACACACGTATAAATCCCCTGAAAAAAGGCTCCGGAAACCGCTGGGTTTTTGAGAAAAAATGGGTTAAAAAGCATAGCTCAATCCTGCCAAAGCATTAAAACTCTGAACGGGGTATCCAAGCCATCGCTGGTATTGCTGAAATCCAAAATTATTTAGAAGGGCAAATACTGAAAACTGCGGGGTAATCTTGTAATTAGCGCTGAAATTCAAGTCAAAAACGGGTTCCAGATTATAAGATTCTATCTGCCCCTCAACATCCTGCAAAACAGCCGACCGCGCAAGCGAACCCTCGGTTTGGGTACTTTGTAATAGTACGGGACTGTTGGGTACGATTAAAGCCTGACGCGACCCGATAAAAAAGAGTTCGGTGGAAACATCAAGCTGCTCTGAGATTTGATATTCCAGGGCCAATTTAGCATCCCATTCCGGTAAATTCCAGGCCTCTTCCTGATCTGTCATCTTGTAAACATAGTAATTCCCTGAGATAAGAAGATTCATCTTATCAAAAGCAGAATGGAACAGTTCAGCATTGAACTTCAAAAGATCAAGGTCGTCATACAAAACATCAAAATCATTGTCAACAATAGCCGGTTCCAAAGTTTCGGGATGAGGCTGAAATTTATTCAGAAAATAAAGTGGACGATCCTGAATCTTGGAATAGTCGACCCCAATTTTAAAATTGGTTTGGGTGGCAAATTTTCCATCAAATCCTCCAAAAAAATGGTATTGCTCAAACGTATTCTTCACATGATGGGTGGGATCCACAAACGGATTTTCATAAGCAATCTTTGAATAATGGTTATTGACATAATCCCCGCTCACCCCGGCATAAATGGTGATGATCTCCTCCACCGGCGCCAATTCAGCCCGCACATTGGGAGCAATTTTGGCATGAGCATCCTGGTCCTCATCAAGAACAAACCACCCCTTAAACCCAAGGTTTAAGCGGGCAATATCCCCCCCCAACTGATACGCCGGCTGGGCGGTGAGCCAGATTTGCCGGCTTTCCCCGGTCTCCATCAGGTAGCGGTTAAAAATATTTTCCGCCTGCACAAAGGTAGCCCCCGCTTTTAACAAACCTACCCCCGCATCAAAAGGTTTTTTCACATCGGCCATAAATGTACCAAAATGTTCGCGCTGCCCGGTTTTTGTTCCAAAATAGTGATAGAGAAAATCAAAATCAAAAGTAAAATCATCCCTCCTTGCAATAGAATTATCGAGATTCACATGCAAACTTCCTTTGGAAAAGGTTTGACGGCTTCCAAAGTAATTGATTTCCTGGTCCTCCTCCATAAGCACAGCCGGAATGGAATCACCAGGATATCCGTAATAGTTAAATCCCTGATGATCAAATCCAAGATTAAAAGAGAGAACTGAGCTGCGAAACAGATGTTTCACAAACAGTTCAGCTTCATTTTCCGAAAAAGGTGCCTTCACTCTTTCTCCCGATTCCAGGGTCAGTTTCCCGTGTGAGGAGTTATGCCTGCCATGCAGTCCAAAAAGGGTTTTCCGCATATCCTTACTGTTAAAAAACAGTTCTCCGTAAGGCCGGTTATAGTTTCCAATCCCTGCCTTAACCATTCCGTAACCATGATCATGAGGGGGCTCCGACGAAAATGTAGCCGCTTTCAGCGTATTCACCGAAAACGTATTGT
>CAYTDH010000159.1:0-9426 GCA_964436325.1 uncultured Tangfeifania sp. | reverse complement strand
TACTATTTTTATCAATTTCTCAAGTGCTTCTTTTCCTTTCGGGTATATATCTCCTGACAATGGAATTACATTTCTCTGATATTCATTCCACAAAGAAGTAGATTCATAACAAGCATCATTTTTATCAAATATTGGACAACCATCTCTACAACATAATAGTTCTTCTTCTAAAAATAATTCACATAATGGACAAGCATTTTTAAAAGAAGCAAATCCTTCATTTTCAAGATATTTTACTCTTGTAAGATCATCAGGTAGAGTGAGAAGAAACCTACCTTTTTTTAAAGATAATTCTTTTGCTTTTTTTTCAGTTAAGTGTGGGGTGTACATATTATTCTCCTTATTATATTTTATACTTTAATCACAGATATTTTTTCTATACTATTAACAGGATATATGTCTAAGAGAAGAGAATCATTCTTGAAAAAATTATCATGATGCATATCATAATAACTATTTCTTTCCTTTCCATCTACATTTTCCCCATGATTTTCATGATAATATCCATATACCATTATGGATCGAAGGAAAGATTTTGTTTCCTCTTCTTCTGTGAATTGTTCTGTGAAATGTTCTATAGAACTTTCCCTTGTTTTTATTTTTATCTTTACTATATATTCCATTTATTTCTATCCTACCTTTCTTTTACACATTACTATAATATATGGGATGTGTCAATTCTTTTTTAAAAAAATTATTTTCTCTTCCAATCTACGAAATGTTCTATTGAGTCAAAGATATAAATTTTATTCCCCGTTCTAATCCATCTTGCTATATCGTCTTTAGATTCAAAGGTATATTCAAGATTACGAATCTCCCAACGATAAGAACAATCTATTGGTATAAATAAAAGTTTATTTTCCACTGTAAGAATAAAAATTCTAAAATATGAATCTTCATTTTCCCCTTGCCCTACTATGTATTTACGTAAAATACTTCCATCTGTTATTATATTATTCACAAAATCTTTTACTGATATTTTTCTATCCGGGACATCAGTTTCTATGATTAAATTATCCATGCACCATTTTATATGCTGATATTTATTTTCCTTTTCCAGTATAAACTTTACATCTCTGAAAGAAATACCGTTTAGTATATCCACATTATTATTCATACAATAATCCATGAACCAATATAATTCATCTTCACATGGTTCAGCTTTCAATATATCTTTCAATGTAATAATAGTATCACTGGTTAATTCATTCCCTTGTACTACTTCAATCGGGTCTTTAATTTTATTTTTACCTTTCATATGTTTTTCTCCTTTCTTTTTAAATTCTGAGGATATGTGTTCTTCTCTATTATCTAATTCTTTTCTCTTTTCTATCGCATCTTTTATTTTAAAATAGTTTTCCCATGAAATAAATTCTTCTCCTTCTTTTAAAATATCAAATGTCATATCCATTTTCTGTGTAATTCTTATCACAGGATTTTTCCACTTCATTATAAGATAATATGTTTCATGACGATTTTTTATATAAGAAAATAAGTTTTGAAAAAATTCTGCAAATATATCTACAGGAATTTGTGGAATATAATTTCCACCATTTTCATCTCTTATTTTATTACCTCTTAATAGAATTGTACAATTATGTTTTATATCAAAATCATCTGGTACTATCACAAATTCATCATAGTTTAAACAAATAGACACTGACTTACCTTCTTCGTCATAATAATCTATTCTAATCTCGTCTGTTAATGAATCATTAACGTAGGGAAAGATAAAATTTATTTTATCTCGATGTATGAATAAACCTATTTGGTTTATTTCTCTTGTTAATCCTCCTTTATCCATTTTTAAGAAAGGAACATCATTTACTACATAAATAGATTTCATTTTTATCTCTCTCTTTCTTTCATCATTTTATCAGCAAAATTATAACGAGCCTTTACTAAATCCATATCTTCTTCTTTATAATAACTTATATCTTCCTCAGTGGCATGAATAGCAAAATAATCCCTTAAATCCATACCTTCAAAAAATGTATTATACACAGCCGGTTTAACTACTGGAAATGCTTTTTCATTCTTTTTCATTTCTTTCTCCTATTTTTATTCTTCTATAAAACATTGAGAATATTGTTCATAATAGTCGTGCTTCCCTTGTTGTCCAACGAATTTTAATTCTAATTGTTCCTCTTGTTCTGGTGTCAATTCAATAGTTACTCTTCTATAAGAAGGATTATCCCCACAAAATATCATAGGAGAATCATCTCTTATTATTACGGTTATTTTCATTCATTTTCTCCTCTATACATATCTTTAATTTTATTAAACAAAATAGGCACATACTCAATACATTCCACACTTACATTAACTTTCTGAGGATTAGTTATAGTTTCAGAATGAATATGCCCATGTATATTAACGTAAGGCATTGAGTCATTTACATATAATGGTTCATGAGACAAGATGTAGAAAGAATCGTATATGATTGGATATTTATATACTTCATCAAAACCTACATCATACCAATAAGTGAGTGATCTACCTCTATCATGATTACCAATGATTAGCATTTTCTTACCCGGCATTGAAGTAATCATATCTCTTAAACTATCCCGATCAATACCAAACGCTACATCTCCAAGATTTATAATAGTGTCTTGTTTCTTAACTGTTTTCTTCCAGTTATCAAGTATAGTCTGATTCATTTCTTCAGTGGATGAGAAAGGTCTATTCTCATATTTAATAACATTGGTATGTCCTAAGTGAAGATCACTCCATATGTAAACCATTATGTTTCCTTATTATTTATAAATAATTTCAAAATACGAGACATACATATATAAATATATGCCCCGTATGTGATTAATGATTCATTCCTACTTCTTACCTTTTGTTTCTCAGTCCTGTACCAAAAAATTCTACATGAAGAGATTCAATTTCTTTCATCACTTTATCATATGTTTCCAAACTATCTTTCCCCATACGATATGAATTAAAATCAAATCCTTCAAAATCATCCTTACACATGTTTCTTAGGGAATTTTCAATTTGCAATTTTCTTGAAAATGCATCGTCATAACTTACTTCAAATTGACGCTGAATCTTATTTTTAGTAAGTTCTTTTCTTTCCTGAGACATTTCCCCTTCTGACATCCCGTAATACTTTTCAAATACTGCTTTTTCTTCTGCCATAATTCTTTACTCCTTTGTTTTTAAATTTATAAATTCATCCCTATCTTCAGGAATATTTATATTCATAAATTCAAATTCATCTTCAGTTTTAAGATCAATAAAATCTTCATTAATTGTATGTACCGTGAATCGTTGAAAGAAAGAAGGTAGATTGGACGAAAATTTCTCTTGTATAGTATATGGAAGAAATGTATATCCAACAGATTTATTTCTATCTTCATATATTTCTCTTCCCATTTCTTGTACTTTTTTCGCTATATCTTCTTGATGATTTTTCCAAGATTCTGCACTTTCCTCATGTATACATTCTAATTTTAATAATTCATCTGTAAGTTTCTTTACATCTTCTCTATTTTTCGCTGGTGTATATGGTTCATCACTACATTCCACTGTATATGTGTATCCAAGAGGTTCACTTCTACTTTCAAATCTCTTTGTTTCTATGTTCCATAAAGATTTTCCATACCTACTTGCGTTAAAAGTAATACTTTGAGAATCAGTAGGATTATTTGTTAGATTATCTGTTGGCTGTATTTTTTCAGAACCATAGGTATCGTTTAGAATTGAACTTCCTATTGTTGGCTTACCATAAGATTGAATGGTACGAAAAATATACAATTGATCAGAAGAAAAATTTGTACGCCTCGATATTTCATTCAAAGCACGATAAATAATACTTTGCAAATAATCTAATGAATACTGTTCTTTTTTCAACACAGTAGTAGTCTTTTCTACTTGATATTCTTCTCTTACTATACTATTCCATGCCAGTCTTAGCACATTGACTAAATGTTTATTTTCCATCTCTTCCAATGCTGTTCTTGTCCCTGTCTTTGTCTCCCACACAATATCAGCTTCTTCAAAATAGTCTTCTAAATTATCGCTAGCATATACCCATGCACGTACCTGGTCATCATCTTCATGCATATCGGATAAATGAGCAAGATTCAAACCATCATTCTCTATATCAATACATTTTCGCCAATCTCCGTCTAAAACTTCTACCATAGTATCATTCCAAAGGGGGTGTCTCCTTTCCCCCTTAAAAATATATCGATAATACTTTCCTACTCTAAATTTATCAGCCTTTCTCATCTTCTTCTCTCCATATCCTGCTTTATCAAAGATTCGTAACATACAGGACATCTTTCTCTACTACTTGATTTAAAAAACTCTATTCTATCCTGTACAATTATGTCGGGAAATTTTTCTCCACACACAGGATTAGATTTTCCTCTTTCCCTGTAATGAACCATTTCTAATCTATTCACGGTAAATTTCATAACATACCTCATCAGTTTAGTTTATTATTCTTCTCTTTCATTTCTTCCATTTCTTGTACTGCTCTTTCCTGTTCTGATATATCGTATAGAATACATTGTGAAGCATAGTTCATTGCTAATAGAATAGAACCAATGAGAAAGGAATCTTTTTTTCTATCATCATAACCCTTAAACACTTCTATCAATTCATGTATTATTCCCACAGAATCGGGGTTTTCTATCATAGACTTTCTTACAAGGCTAAATATTATATTAATCTCTTCACTCACTTCTCCCTCTATTAAACCATACTTTTCCAAAACATCTTCATACATCATTTTATTTTTCCCCTCTGTTTTTTCAATGATTCAGCTACATTCATAATTGATCTTCCCCTACTCTCTAAAGAAGAAATATAATCGGAAAGTTCAGGGATGGATTCAGCTATATAATATCCTCTTGAATTAGCTATCAATCCTTTCACATCTCCTGATATTCGTATAGCATGAATTATTTTTCTCACTCGTGGGGTGATAGTAGTATATCCATAGTTAGCAAGAATAGTAATTATGGATTGATTTGAAATAGCTCTTTCCTTACCTATTCTTCCCTGAAGAATATCCAATATTAAAGGATATATCTTTTCCTGTTCTTCTCTCGACAATTCTTTAGTATAGTACTCAAATCCTTGTATCATATAGTTCTCCTATTCTTTTATTATAATAATACTACTAATAATAAGACATATCACATAGATGTCAACAAAAAAATAGTAAAAATAGAAAAAAAATATATATACAGATAGGATTATATGGATAATAAAGAATTTATAGATAAATTAGAAGAATTAAATCTAAGAGATGAACAATTTAAAAAAGCGATTATAAAAAATGTAGATAAATTAACCATAGAAGAAAAAGAATCGTTGCATAAAATATTTTTCAATAAAGATACATCATCAGATATAAAATCGGTACTTGAACATGCCGTGTTTAAAAAGATACCTCCTACGCCTGAAGAATTTCTTGACCCGAAACATAAATGGTTACCTGAAGATGTAATTGTCAGTATTTATCCCCATGTAAAAAAAGATTTTATAAAAATTATAAATGGTAGTAAAGATTTTTCTACCATATCTATGTACGGGGCGACAAGATTAGGGAAAACTCTAATGGCTCGTCTGCTTATCATTTATACAATTGTATTTATTCATCACCTAAGATATCCACAATTATATTATAATTTATCTCCAATGACAAAACTTGCTATATATTTTATATCATTTAAATTTGATAAGACGAGACAGTTATATCTTCAACATATTTATAATTACTTAGATCATTCCGATAGATTTATCAGGGTAAAATTTCAAGATCAAGTCTCGAAAGAACAAGCAAAATATGGGTGTGAAAAAATAGTATGGTCAAAAGCATCTATAGTAGGGGAGATAACTCTTGATTCAGGTCTTCAATTAATTTTGGGTAATAAAAATCCTGATGAAATCATTGGGGCTGATATTATTCAGTGTTATATTTCAGAGATTACTTTTTTTATAAATCAAGCCGGTGCAACTGAAGATGATATATTCGATTTATATACAAATGCTGATGATAGGATACGTGCCACTGTAGGAAATGATTACCTAACATGGGTATTTTTAGATAGTTCAGCAAATTATGAAGATAGTAAGATAGAAAAATATATCTTAGAAGAACTACAGTATAATAAAAATACTTATTTTACGTGGCGTTCACAGTGGGAAGCCAGACCACACATCTTTCCCCGTTGGTATAGAGGATATAATAAATTCAAAAAGCAGGGATTAGATATAGATGAATTTAATAGAAAGATGTATGAATCAGGTTATACATTTAAAGTAATCACAGGTAATGGGGATATACCGGCAAGGTTAGTAGAGAAAGGAGATGATATATCTTCCATACCAGTAGACTTGATAGATCATGTCCCCATAGATGTATACTTTTCTTATAAAAGAAATCCTTTAAAATCTATAAAAGATATCGGTGGTAAACCTACATCTAAAGATTCAAGATTTATACAATCAAAACAACTCCTTAATATTTTATTTGATAATCCTTACCTTGAAAATATTGAAGGGGGTATTGTTGCTGATGCGTCTGAACAACCCGAAAGACTTATATGGAATAAAATAGAACATAAATTTTTCGCAAGGGTAGATAAAAGATATGTGATAAAAAGGGCGCATAAAGAACCACGATTCTTAGCTATAGATACTGCGTTTAGCACAAAAGGAGACCTGTTTGGTTTAGGTATGGTTCATTTGGAATGGTCAAGAGAATTAGATGAAAATATAGTAGTGACAGATTTTGCATTTCCCTTATTGCCGGGAAAGGAAGGGATAAATCTTACAGCGGTGGAAAAGTTTATTATAGAACTGGTTATATTGGGAAATTTAAAAATTATAGAAGTCAATGCTGATAGTTTTCAATCCGAACAAACCATGCAGAATTTAAAACGATACAATATAGAGGCTAAAAAACAATCGGTAGATAAATATTTATCCCCCTATCAAAATATGTTAACTCTTCTGATAAATGAACAATTAAAAGCAGGGAAAAATATATTTTTGAAAAATAATCTGTTAAGTCTTGAGAGAAAAAAAGAAGATGGTAAGAAGGAAAAGATTGATCATACTAAGGGGAATACGGTGAATCAATACTATGGTGATTTTGAAAACTCTCAAGCCGGGGTTCACGCAAAGGATGTGTCAGATACTATTGCTTCTGCATCTTTCTCAGCAACAAATTCTACGATACAACCCGTTACTATATATGAAGATGAGAATAGGAAATGGATGAAGGATAAAAAAACTATTGACACCGTGGTACAAGAACATTATAAAGAACTTCATCAGTTTTATTAGTCACTTTTTGTGATAAATAATACTAATAATAAATCAGTAATTATAAAATAATAGGTAATAGAATGGAAAGATATGAAAAGAAATATCCTACTTTAAAGGAATCAGATATATTAAATGAATCTTTTGAATGGTTTGAAGTATTAGAATTGTTATTAGCCACTACTCCTATTGTTAGTTTATTTCTCACTAACAAGGTGGAAAAACTTGACGAAGAGATACAAAAATTTATTGATAAACATAAGGGTAGATTTAAAAAACTAACTCCTGAAATTATAAAAAAGATGTTGAAAAAATTACAAGACTTTAACAATGCTGAATGGGTAAAAAAATAGTGTGGTAGAAATAAATGAATCTAAGTTACTAATAAATAGATAAAAAATAGAGGTAAGAGATATGTATGAATTATATGAAAGCAAGTATGTGAAAAGGGAAGATAAGGCTTTAAAAGAAATGGCAAAAAATAGTGATGTAGTAGAAACTTTTTGTCTCGACTTCAAACCTGATCTCAGGGTAAGAACACAGAATGTAAATCTTTTAGAAGTAGAAGATGGATATGTGTTGATAAATTATGCAACTCCTATTGCGGTACGTAAAGCGAAACGTCCCGAAGGATGGACGATTTATCTCAATACAGATAAATATTCTTCTACCACATCTACTATTCAGAATAAAATTCGTGTCACTTGTGAAAGCGGTGAAGTAGAATTGGAAGAAGTTAGTGAGAAAGAAATTAAAAATTTAGCAATGACACTGTAAAAAAAAGGTTAATAAAATTATGGAAAAGTATAGTAGAAAGACTAATAAAATGGAAGAACGTAACATGAAAGGACAGGAATTAGAAATTCTTCTGGAAAATTTATTTTGGGAAGTCACAGAAGATGATTATGAAAAAGGCGAAGTAGGGAAGAGACAATTCGTTTTATCTGAAAGAATTGGTAGAACTTTTAATTCTTTTCAAGAAATGGTTAAATATGTTTCTTCATCTTATGGAGTTACAAATGATACAGATAATTGGGTAGCTTTTGAAGAAGGTAGGATTAGTATTATTATGATGGTTGATGATAATAATATGGAAGCGAGTCAAAGAGATATAGAAGAATGGAAAGAAGGTAGAAAAACGTTATATAATGCTGATATAGATTTACATATCCGATTTATAAAATCTTACCAACCCTCTACTAAAGAAATGTCTTCTCTTTTTAGAATAAGAGAATATTAGAAAGGTAAAAGTTATGATAGAAAGATATGAAAAAAAATTTCCTGAAAAAATTACTAAGAAAAAAGTAGTAAGAGATGGGAAGAGACAGATAAAATATACTACAGATAAAGAAGGGTATAAAATTGTGATGCAGAACGGTAAACCAAAAGAAGTAAAAATGGATCAAGGTGAGATACGAAAGAGAAGTAAAAGTGCTAAAAAGGGTGCTAAAAAAGCGAAGACTAAGAGTACTCAGACAAGTGCGAAGAGGAAAAGATCAATCGCTAAAAGGGGGAATAAATAATTATGGAAAAATATAGTAGAATTACTGAAAGAGAATTTAGTGAAAATTTAACAAATGATTTTGCTGATGCTTTTGCTTCTTTCAATTGGCAAAAATTAAAAAAAGTACATTCAAAATCAAAAGAAAAGAGAACAATTAAATCTTTAAATGACGTAAAAGAATTATTTTCTGCATTTAATATAGATGAGATTACAATAGATTCTAATTTTGTTTATGTACGTCAAAGCAATCCTGATTTTGGTTATTCTACTGTTGCTGATCGTTTAGATAATTGGGTATCTTTTGGGAATGGAAAAGATTTTGGAATAAAAAAAGTAAAGAAAAAAAAGAATGAGCCTTTAACAATAGAATTTTTTAGTAGTAAAGACGCTCGTACTTTTTATAAAAGTTTAATTTAATATAAAAGGAGTTCCAGATTGGAAAAATATAAGAAAAGAATGAAACAAAACAATACTACTGTATCACAGGTAAATACTCATATAAAACAATACGGGTATGAATTAAAAGAGGAACGTAACTATTTTCATTTTGAACCAATACAGAGTGATATGCCTCTTTTAAGAGACAGTGCTATATTTGTGAATAATATTTCTGATCTTACCATAAG
>CAYTDH010000158.1:0-9501 GCA_964436325.1 uncultured Tangfeifania sp. | reverse complement strand
CCAGGGTATTTTTTGGCCCGTGGGAAAAATAGCATTCAGGGAAACTGCGCGGGTATTATTTGAATTGGTGAAAAAATAGATGTCCCGGTCACCCTGTCTTTTGTGTATCTGGAATACATTTTCATCCGGGTTTTCGATGTCAACATCTTTGGGGATGTTAATTTTCTCCAGGATTTTCTCGGTCCAGGGAAGGAGCGGGCTGCCGGAGTCAGGAGCCTGGAACGAAAAAATCTGGCCGGGGAATTCCTGCTTCATGCGGGCAAAGGCGTCCTGTACTTCCTGGTCTTTGGAAGTGGCGTTGAGGAAAGAGAGCGACCGTTGGGGATTTTCGCCGATAACAACCAGTTTTCCCCCGTTTTCAACAAATTCATATAAAGCGAGGGCGGTTTGTGATTCCAGCGAACGGGTATCGCAAAGGAAAATGGCCTGGTATTCCATGCGGTTATATTTCAGGGTTCCGTTTTGGGGGATTCCCTCCCGGATAATTCTTTGATTGATATAATCACAAGAGCTGCCGGCCTGGCTTAGCGGTTCCCATAACCGGTAAACATACCAGGGCTTGGTATGGAACCAGGAGCGGGTTAAGCCATGGTTGGACCAAAGATCGCCTTCCGGGGCCAGAACAGCAATTTTTTTGATGGGGTGCGACTGTTGGAACACCCAGGAAAGGCGGGCGTTGTAATCGGTCCATCGGGAAAACCATGGCCACCAGGTATTTTGTTCGCTAAAATAGCAGCCGTAACGGACCCACCCCGGGAAACCCGCTTCAGGAGGGGAGTAGTTGTATCCATGCAGGACAGAGTGGTTGATGCCGGTGATGAAATTCATGTCGTCGTGGCGTTTTATTTCTTCCAGCGATGCTTTAAAAACGCCCCGGGTGTTGGTCATGGCTTCACAGCTGATGATTTTCCGCCCGGCGAGATGGCCCCCCGATGCTGCATAGAGGTTCCAGATCATGTAGCCATGGTCCTGGTTCCATTGCCATTCGGGAGTGCCCATCTCGGCAGAGTAAATCCAGTTGTTGCTTTCGGGAATATCCGGGATCATGTTCCCTTCCATCATGCCCATTAAAAAAGGTATGCCATATGCCTGGTACCGGCAAAGGACCTCATTTTCAGAGCAAAAATCCTGAAATTCCTGCGTGAAATTTTGCAAAAAAACATCCACCAGTAGCTTATTGAAATCGTATCTGACCCTTTTGATTTGTTCGGTTAGCTCCGCCGAATAATTCTCTTCGGCATATCCAATGTAGGGGTCGTAGAAAACAAAGGGATACCAGGGCTCCAGTTCATATTGGTATGTTTCATAAAAAATTTGTTCCATCCCGTCGGTCCAGTTTGCTCCTCCCAGTTCAATGCTGTCGCAGAAAAGGGCTCTAATAAGTTGTGAGAGAGGAGTACCGGTGTCCTGGCTGATCTTTTTCAACCGGTTCAGGTATTCCCTTGTAATATCCCCTTCGTAATGGTTCATGACCGGTCCTGCTGCCCCGGGTGCTCCATGCATGACCTCCCTGTTTCCCTTTTGTAAAATGCCGTATACCAGTTGATAATTACCGGGTGGAACATTCAGCTCCAGTTTTTTATCTTCATAAAATGCATCGATCAGGTTGATGATTTCATCGGGAGATTTTACATCGCGCGGCACCAGCCGGACAAATACCAATTCAACCGACCGTGCTGTTCCATGAGTGCGGGTGAGGTTGGCTTTGGCCTTTTCATACAGGCTTTCCAGGTCTTCGTCAAAAACATCTCCTCCCGTACAGGGGATTTTATTGATGATAACCCGCTGAATGGTTTCATCTTCTGTGAGGAATTCCCCTCCGAAAGGCCATCCGGAGCCCACAATTAAATCGGCAATCATTCTTCTTTGTTGTGCTTGTTCTGCTGCATGCTTCAGCATTTGGTTCCAGGGCTCGCTGTTCCAGGGCAGGGGGGTGTTTCCAATGTCTTTAGCATCCGCAGGCATGGCAATGGGATTGATTTCCACACCCCCGATGCCTGCTTTTTCGAGCACATCCAGTTCACGGGTGATTTCATCTTTCCGGAGCTGATTTCCGTTCCACCACCACCTGACAAAGGGTCGGGCTTCAGCAGGGGGATGGACAAATCCTTCAAACAGAGGGTCTTCTTCCGGGGTGGAACACCCTCCCAGGAATAAACTCAAAAGGAATAAACAGAACAGATGCTTCATAACATGTAATTTTTCAGGTGTTCTTTTTTTTATGAAAGGCCTTTCACGGCATCAAAAAAGGCAAATATGTTTTCAACAGGGGTATCATCCTGTATATTATGAGCAGGGGCAATGATATACCCTCCCTCATCGCCATGGATTTTTACCCTTCGTTTTATTTCATTTTCAATTTGACGGGGTGTGCCGTTGGGCATAAGGTCCTGAACGCAAATTCCGCCAAAAAAAGAGATGGAATCACCAAATTCATCCTGCAGTTCCTGCGGGTCCATTCCGGCAGCCAGGGGTTGCAGGGGATTCAGGAAATCGATGCCCAGTTCAATAAATTCCGGGATGAGATCGCGCACCGACCCACACGAATGCCAGGCGATTTTTATGCGGGGATTAACTTCCCGGAAAGCGGCAAACATTTGCTGCATACGGGGTTTAAAATGACGGCGCCAGGTGTCTTTGTCCATGATGAGGCTGTTTTGGCTGCCAAAATCATCGCCGCACCAGATGAGGTCGGCCCCCAGCTTGATCAATTCAATGCCTGTAATGGTATTGATGTGGGCTATTTTATCGAGCAGGGCATCCAGATAGGGAGGTTCTGTCATCAGATCCATAAAGAACTTTTCCATTCCCGTAAGGTACCAGGCTGTTTCAAAAATCGAAGTTTCGAGGTCGGCGATGATTCCGTAATCTTTACCGTAACGGTTCACGGCTTTTCGGGCTTCATCAAAACGGCCAGGGCCATAAGGATCCGGAAAAGGGTATTGTTCAATATCAGCCACCGTTTCGGCATGGGAAAGCGGGTAATCGATAAACTCGTTGTAAAGGCCCTTATTGATGAATCTCATGCCCCATTCATTGGTTATGATCCCATTTTCATCGGTGTGGGTAGGATTACCGGAAGGGGCACAGGCTGCAATCCCAACCGCATCGTTTCCCAGTTTTAACAGTAATTCCGGATGGGAAATCCGGGTAGACAATAAGGAATCCAGGGGTTTTTCATAAGGAAGCCCCATGGCTTTTGACATCTTTTCTGCTACCTGGGGTGTAAAATTGGCAAAAACGGCCGGACGGTCGGGATGCTGTTTGAAGATGGTTTTGATAAATCGTTCCCTTGAATTCATAAATGGTCTATTCAGATGAAAGAATGTTACTTACTATTTGATTAGCTTAAAATACATAAAAAAGAATAAACAGACTAAAAAATGCGGACAGGACCAATGATTCCCATAGAATAGTAGGGCTGGTTCCGTGTCCATCTTTGAGCCACAGCATTGTCTTTCAGGTTTTTCATGTAGTTCCCGGTAATGGTGGTCAGCTTCACCGACAATTTATTTTCTCCTTTTTGAACGGCATCCCGGATATCGTAGAGGTGTCTGCCATACCAGCGGTTGCCCAGCGATTTTCCATTGAGGGTTAGTTCGGTGATTCCATATACCTGTCCAAGGTCAATGGATTGAATATCCTCCGCGCCCGGGTCAAAGGTTTTTTCATAAGTGACCGTTCCCGCAAAATGTTTGGTCTCTTCAAGTTCAATCAGGTCGGTCAGGGATTCCAGATGAAGGTCATACCTGTAACCATTGATTTGGTTGAGCTGCAGTTCCCAGGGACCGGAAAGTTCATTTCCCCTGGTTGTTAATGCAGGGAGTGAAAGGGGTTCGCCTTCCCGGTTTTTTTCAAAAACAATTAAACGGGAAGTCGCCCCTGGAAGTTCCAGTTGGAGCGTATTCGGCTTGTCTCCGGTCTGAAGAAGCCACCTTTTTCCGGTTTCGGCGTCCCAGAGCCAGGGATAAAAGGCATCATCCACCATAAATTCAGCCGTTACTGAAATATCCTCTTCCAGGCTGGTATTGGCAATGAAAAAGAGCCAGTTTCCGGCCAGCTTATAGCAAGACTGGCTCAGGAATTTTTGGGGATGACTGAATTTAACGTAGGGGTTGAGTTGAAGTTGACCCTGGATTTTTTCAAACCAGGGGATGGGATCGTTTTTTGGGGCAGGTACCAGGTTGACATTCTCCCGGGCATCATTCAATAGGGAGGTCATTATTTCTTCCACTGCTTTGTCGTGCTCCTCCTTTTGGAGGTAGGAAGGAGATTTGGAAGGAACTTTTTCAATGAAAACGATTTTACCTCCTTCAGCTACAAAATTCTGAAGTGATTGAGCGGTTTCCATGCTGAGGGTTTCGATCTCGGGCATGAGCAATGTATGCCAGGCGCGTTCACCATACATCATCTTTCCATTTTTAAACGAAGCGTTTTGGATGATTTTTTCGCTCACATAATCACATCCCCCGCCATTTTGGTGAATGGCTTCCCACAGGTTATTCTGGTATTCGGGATACCATGCCTGGGGAAAGGGATCGCGTTGCGGTCCTTTCTTGATCCACAGGTCGTTAAGGGGTTGAAGGATGGCGATGTTGGCCTGGGGGGATGCATTTTGCAGCAGGTAGGATATCCGGGCCTTGTAAACTGACCACGATTTGAACCAGGGCCACCAGGTATTCCGTTCGTTAAACCATGTGCCGTAGCGGATCCAGCCGGGGAAGGGGACATCGGGGGGAGAATAATTGAATCCGTGCAGGATGGAGTGGTTTACTCCAGAGATATTGCTTTGGTCACCGGCAATTTTGATGTTTTCGAGGGTGGCCATAAAGACCATGGAAGTATTGGTAATCTCTTCGCAACTCACCTTTTTACGGCCTGCCAGGGCGGCACCAGAAGCGACATATTTATTCACCATGGTATGAGCTCTGCCGGTAAGTCCGGTGTCGGGGTATTCCCTTCCAACAGCTCTGTTCAGCCAGGTTTCGCATTCCGGAATGTCGATTTCCATACTGGCCTCCAGCGGATGATAGCCTCTGCCGTAGGCCTGTGCACGCGAAAAGACATTGTTTTGATGGCACCAGGCGTTAAAAGGCTCAATAAAACGTTCCCGGAACAGTTCCAGGCGTGTTTCATAGTAGTCGAGCCCGACCCTCTGAATTAAACTGTTTACTTGTTCCGGAAACCGGGTGCCGTAATCCTCATCGAGGGGATTTCCCATGTGCCCCGTTTTTTTAAGCACAAAAGGAAGATAAGGCCACAAGTCATAGCCTCTTCTTTTTTCAAATTCTTCCGGTAAGTCATCATTCCAGTTGGCACCTTCCAGTTCCATGCTGTCGCAAAACATGGCTCTGATATATTGGCCCATGTTTCCGATGCGGGAGGTTATGGATGCGGATATCCGGTTGAGGTAGTTCTCCACCGCAGGCTGGCTGTAATGATTTAAAACCGGACCTGCCGCTCCGGGAGCACCGTTAATGACCGCCATATAACCGGTAAATTTCACAACATAATAAAGGATGTGTTCTCCAGGGGGTACCTCCAGATTTAGCTGGTCGTTGCTGATTTGTTGGGTTAAATCTTTCCCCTCGGTGAAGGTGTCGGAAACTGCAGGTGCCAGCCGCACCATGAGCAATTCTTTATAAAGGTCCTCGTTTTTGGAGTGAAGGTGAAGGTTCACCTTATCAAGGAGTTCCTCTTTCCTGAAGGAATATTTTTTTCCACCCTGCAGGTTGAGGGTACCGATGGTCACCATCTGGCTTTGGTCTTCTTTTTTCAGGAATTCACCGCCAAAAGGCCATCCGGAGCCCACAATCATGTCGCAAACCATGCCACGTGCTTTAGCACCTTCGAGGGCAACGGCCAGCATATCGAGCCATTTGTCTTCGAACATGGTCAGGGCCTCATAGCCTGCCGGATCAGCATTTCCGGGAAAGGCGATTGGATTGATCTCCACTCCCCCTATACCGGCCTCTTGCATCACATCCAGTTCCCGCAGGATTTCCTGTTCATCCAGGCGGTTCCCATTCCACCACCAGCGCACAAATACTTTGGCATCAACAGGCGGGTTTTCAAACCCTTTGTAAAATTCTTCAATTCTTTCATGGACAATGGCCGAATCGGTGCATCCCGTCCAGTTGATCAGAAAAGCCCCGGAAGTGGCCATCATACCTGTTTTTACAAAATCTCTTCGCTGCATGGTTTTTTGGTTTTGGATGAATATCAACAATAAAGTTAACGAAATCCTGCGTTAAAAAGGAGCATGTGGAAAGAAAAAGGATGTTTTCACGCGAGGAAACTTTACATGACCGTTTATTGTTCTGTTTATGTTGTTTTAATTCAGGGTTTGAATGTATAGGATAATTTTACTGTACATGAAATAGACCATGATACTGATCAAGACAAAACCGAAAACCGCCAGCACATTTTGCCACAAGTTATTTTTTAATTTCCCCATCACTTTTTTATTATTCAGCACCAGGAACATGCCAAGGGCAATGAGCGGAACAGCCAATATGGAAGAGGCCTGGGCCAGAATCAGGGTATAGATAATATCCCCGCGGAAGAAGACGGCTATAAGCATTCCCATAAGCAGGGCGATGGTGGTAAAGATTTTCGGCATTTTATCATCCATGGTGCGGCCCAGTCCAAGCCCGTCAGACAATAAACCTCCGCCCATTACGGCGTTTACCATTAAAGAAGAAAAAGCAGCGGAACATAATCCAATGCTGAAAATAATTTTGGCATAACTTCCGAAGAGCGATTCAAGCTGCAGGGCCATATCGGCTGCTGAACCTACCGTGATACCCAGGGGATGCAAAGCAGAGGCAGAAGTAATAATAATTAATATGGAAATCAGCGCCAGGAGGAAAATCCCGGTATAGGAGTCATTCATTCCTTTTTTGATATCTGAAGATTTCCATCCTCTTTTCTGCGTCAGGTAGGATTGGTATAAAGCTCCGTGTAAAACGAATGTGGTCCCCACAAGGGCGGCCACAATATCGAGTGATTCCATTGAAAAAGAGCGGGGAACAAATCCTTTGGCGATTTGTGCGGCATCCGGTTTTGTGAGTATCAAGTTAAAAAAGAAAGCAAGAATCATGATCATTACCAGGACCATCATCAGCTTTTCCAGCACTTTATAGAGATTCTTTGCCCAAAAAAGCAAAACAATAGCCAGGGGTGTGAATATAAGTGGCCAAACCCGCTCATTGATTCCGGTAATTCCCTGCATGGCAATTCCTACCCCCAGGTTATTGCCAAATTGGAAGCTGGAAGCAGCCAAAAAGGCGGAAAGGCCGATGATGACGGAAAACCACCTGCCATATTTATTGGCGATGGTCTGGAGAATGGAGTCGTTGTTTGAAACTCCAAATCTGGCACTCATGGAGGTATAAATACCCATGGAAATAGCAGCCAGTAATATGACCCACAAAAAAGCGGTTCCATGTTCGGATCCAATACTGGAAGAAACGGTAATACTTCCCGGGCCCAAAACTACTGATGCGATGATAAAACCGGGTCCGAGGGATTTTAAATAAAATTTCAGTTTTTTAAGTCCTTGCATGTTGAATTGTTTTATTGAAGAATAGTTTAATAATGGCCTTAAAGATAATAAAGTAGCTATTACTCCCAAGCGATTGAGCAGAATGTTGGTTGCATGGTTACAAAAAGTGCCGGAATTATCCGGCAGATTCATTCAAAATAGCTTTGTAATGGGGGGAATCGGAAAAAATACCTCCTCCGGTTTCGAAAAATGCTTTGCCGGTTAAATATTGTCCGTTTTTGGCATCTACCCAGGGTTTATTGTGTGTGGGTAAATACGTTAGCATTTTATCCCAGTTTTTATAATTCTGATGCCCGTTACTTTCGAGTAAACCCATATCTTCCAAACCGGGGAACGGTTTTAACCGCGCTGCAATATTTTTGTTCCATTCCACAAGCACGGGATTTACGGTAAGGTCGGCACAAAAACACGGTATATTTTGTTCCAGGGCTGTTTTTGCAATTTTCATGGTCATGCTCAATGTTTTTGCGATGGGCTTCAGTGCGATGGCCCGATAGCCCATCTGAATCCGTTCCTGTGCATCGGCATCGGTATGGGCACTTTCGTCAGCCGCAAGACGCACCGGAATGTCGGATACGTCGATTTTTAGCTCTTCAGGAAAGGGCTCTTCAATGAGCGCAATTTGTTCAAAAGCACCAATTTTTTTGGCATGTTCCAGGAATTTAAGGAATGTTTTTTTCGTTTCATACCTGCCGTTGGCATCGAAGTAATAAGGCAGTTTGCCGTTTGGGGTGTGTGGTGTTTTGTAATGGCCGATAGCCCGGTGGATTTGCGTCAGCCTTGTCCTGTCTTTTTCCAGCATCTCTTCCTGTGTGCCCGGCTGGCCGATTTTGATTTTCATAAAAAAGTAACCCTCCTCCAGCATCTCCTTCAACTGTGTCATGGTTGTTCCGTAGGAGAGAATGGGGATGGCCGCGATCTGGTCATGCTGCTCTGCAAATGCAGGCCGGTATTTTTCAGGGATCATATGGTCGAAACTTGAAATCCCCTTTTCACGGGCATATAGCAGCCACATGGCATTGTCAACCGGCACAAGGGCATTGAGCGGAAATGTTTTGCGCAGGTCCGGTTCTCGGGTGACTTTCCTGGCATAAGCGTAAACTTCGTCCAGGATATTGTCAAGCATGACCAGGGGATTACTGAAGTTCTGACCTTTTATGATTTCCAGTGCCCTTTGGGTAACCGAATACATGATTAAATTTCCTTCATCCTCTGAATACTTCCGGAAAACAGTGCTGTCGGACCACAAAACACTCTGTGAACCCAGTCCGACAGCCTGGTGACCGTCTGATCCGGTCAGCCGGACGATACTTTGCCAGATTTCGGTTAAATAGCCTCCTTTAAATCCAAAAGGCCGAATTAAAGGTTCTTTTTCATAAGCTGAATCAATCGTTGTAACTTTCACTTTGATGTCGTTTTAATTGGTATGAATAGTTGCGAAAAAATGTTGTTCATAAATATAAAAAAAGAACGGCATTCGCAAAAATTGAGGCAGACAATTGAATGCTGTATTTGGATGGGAGTTTTGTTGTTGCTTTTGTCAGTTGTCTGAACTGTGATTGGAGCAGATTATTGGATGGCGCAGATAATGGGTGCGATCTGCGTCATCAGCGTCATCTGGTTTCATCCCGGTTCAGACATTTTCCCGTGAAATAATGACGTGTAGTTATGGGGCAGGAATTACCTTTTCAAGCCTCTTTCGCGTAAAATCCTGTCGCGGTATTCCCACCTTTCGAGCCAATCTTCCAGGTAGGACTCGTACCGGGGATCAGTAATCCAACTCTGACGGCGTGATTTATCCGTGACTTTTCCTTCCGGGTAGTCCTTCCCTTCGATGCTTTTTTCCACCGATTGGTCGAATTCAATGAAATGTTTTTTCAATTCTTCAAATTTTTCCGGATACTTAACCGAAACATCAGTGGTTTCTTCCGGGT
>CAYTDH010000157.1:0-9563 GCA_964436325.1 uncultured Tangfeifania sp. | reverse complement strand
GGACAAAGGCCTTTGTTTCTAAAAAATCAGACCACAAAAAATTTTCCAGACCGTGCAACCGTCCGGGCATGTATCCAATCGCCGAATTGTTCGCATTGGGCAGCCCCGGCGCAGAGATGCCAACGATCAAAGCATGCTTTTCTACTTTCTCATAAATGGTCCGGACAGCCTCTTTTACCGCTTCTTTCCAGATTTTCTCCCTGCTTTCGTGGGTGGGATGGTAGTATTCGTGCAACATTTTGCCACTGCTGTCAATTGCCACTGCTTTAATCCGGGTGCCTCCCAAATCGACTCCAATAATAATCTCAGATTTCATTTCAGGTTTGATTTTAGTTTTCACCATTAAATTCTTTCACTGCATTTATCATGGCAACGAGGTTCTCAACCGGAACATTTGCCTGAATGTTATGGACGGTATTGAAAACATATCCTCCATCTTTGGCAAAGATTTCGCAAAGCTGTAATACTTCCTCCCTTATTTTTTCCGGAGGGAAATTGGGAAGCACATTTTGGGTATCAATCCCTCCGCCCCAAAACACAATGTCTTGTCCATAGGTTTTTTTCAGGTGTTCCGGGTCCATGCCCTTTGCATTAATCTGCACAGGGTTAATGATGTCGAAACCGGCTTCAATAAACCGGGACATAAATGATTCCACCGCGCCGCACGAATGCTTAAATGTTTTCCACGGGGTGTTTTCATGAATCCAGTTGTTTATTCGTTTGTAATACGGCATCCAGATATCATCGAATTGCTCTGGTGCACAAAAGGTTGAGTCCTGCGTGCCAAAATCGGTTCCACAGATAAAAACCGCATCAATATTATCGCCGATGACCGCATGCAGCTTTTTAAAATTTTCCAGCGCGATTTCCGATTGCCGGTCAAAAATGGTTTTAATATAATCCGGGCGCATCATGATGCTCATGTACCATTCGGTAATATCGCGAATGCCTTTGGGCTTTTTCAGTTTCATGCCGGGCACATGGGCGATATCTCCGAGTGCTGTTCCACCAAGTCCTGCAACCACCGCTTTTCCGGTTGCCCGTGCTTTTTCGGTTGTTTCTTTCCAGTAGACCAAATCGCTGTCAGACACAAACCCGTACTCCTCAAGGTTATCCTGCGGGTTGAGGTCTTTCTCGTTAAAGGGTTGCTGCCGCATGATGGCATCGAAGAAATAACTGGCCTGGGGCATTTTTGCCGAAGGTTCGGCTGATGTATCGCCAGCCGGATAGCTTAACGTATTGCCATGTTCATCGATTGTGGTTTGAAATCCCTTCGGCACCAAAACAGTTTGTCCCCACGGAGTTCGATACTCTTTGAAAGGCGCATGGTTATAAAAACCAAACGAGCTGTTTTTGCCTTTGGCACCCAAAGCATCGGCTCCCAGTATCTCCCGTAATTCTTCGTCCACTTCGCCCAGCATCTGGTAGGGGTCTACCACCCGGACCGGCCGTTGTTCCAGACCGTAATATTTCCTTAAATTCTCTACGGCCAGTACATGGATACCGGTTGTTGAGGTGGCCCCGAAATCAACCATCATTTTATCGGGCTGCTTGTGGTTTACCGTTAAGTCAAAACGTTCTTTTGAATTCATGATGTTCCTATTGATTTTTCAGGGAATTTTGGTTGAATTGTGCAATCTTCTTTTTGCCGTTTAAGGCATATCGGGCAGTTTCCAGCCATCGCGGTACTCATGTTTGATATACCCTGTTGCGGCTTCCAGCGCATTGAAGGTGGCATACTCTTTATTAAAATGCGGATGCCCTTCGATGACCTTAAATTCATCCGAAGTTAATATTCTCAATTCTTCAGAAGGGGAGATATTGGTAACCTGCATTTTTTCAGCATCCCATTCCAGGGATTTATTTAACCCCTGAAGGCGAATGGCCAGCACGCCCATCAATACCATTTCATTAAATGGTCCTGAATAACCAAAGTGGGAAGTTCCTTCGGTTCTGTTCTCCGGCGATTCTTTGCATGCGCGAATCCAGTCTTGTTCGTGTGGTCCGTCAACGTAACCAACCGCTCCGGGGATACGGCGCAGATACGGAGAAACATTGGGTTTGCGTCCGGAACCCAGGCGGGCATTAAAACCGCCGCAACCACAAATCAGGGTATCTTTGGAGCCCACAAACAGGCAGCCTCCCAAGCCATCTGCCATCAGGTTTTCACCGTCGGGCACAAGGTCTGAAAAGTTGGGCAGCAAACCGCCGTCGTACCAATAGACCTTAACACGTGGCATGCCCACTTTTTTGTATTTATCGCGTGCAGGAAAAATAAATTCAACCGTTTCAGCCTGAGGAGCTGATTCTGTATTGATGGCGGTTGAACTTCCCCTTACTTTCTCGGGATATCCCAGTTTCAGCGATTGGTAAACAGGGTCGAGCACATGACAGGCCATGTCTCCGAAAGCACCGGTTCCAAAATCCCACCAGCCACGCCAGTTCCATGGGGTGTAGATTTCGTGGAACGGGCGCATGGGAGCAGGACCAATGAACTTTTCCCAGTCGAGCGTTTCCGGAGCAGTCATTGCCTCCGACGGACGTTCCAGCCCCTGAGGCCAAATCGGCCGGTCGGTCCAGGCATGCACTTCTTTGATTTCCCCTATTTCATCGTTCCAGATCCATTCACAAAGCTCGCGGACACCATGGCCTGAGTTCCCCTGGTTTCCCATTTGCGTGGCTACCTGGTGTTTAGCGGCCAGTTTTGTTAACAACCGCGACTCATAAACCGAATGGGTCAGCGGCTTTTGGCAGTACACATGCTTGTCCATGGTTAAGGCGGTAGCTGCAATAATGGCGTGCGTATGATCCGCAGTGGCCACCATTACGCCATCGATGGAATTGCCCAGTTCGTCTATCATTTTGCGCCAGTCCCAATATTTTTTTGCTTTCGGGAAATGCGCAAAAGCTTTTTCGGAATATTTCCAGTCCACATCGCAAAGTCCAATGATGTTTTCGGTCTCCATGGCCATCAGGTTCGGGTGCCCTTTCCCGCCAACACCTACGCCCACAATGTTTAATTTGTCACTTGGTGCCTTGTGTCCCAGTCCCGATACCACGGTGCCCGGAACAATCGTGAAACCTGCCGTTGCTGCGGCGGTACTTTTAATAAAATCTCTTCTTGTTTTCATCTCATTATAATTGTTTATTTTTTTGAATTCGATGGAACTCCCGATGAATTTTTATTCTTCTTGTTTGTGAATTTGAAGAATGAAAATTCATGGTCGTTTCATCGGTATAGTTTTTATGATTGTTATCCATGGTTATGTTTCACTTAGGGTTAGCCCGAATAATTCAAGAATTATTCCTGTCTCCGACAGCGACTAAGATTCAGTAAAACTTTTTCCAAAAGTTTAACTTCATCTAAGTCGGTCCGCCGGCCGGCGGATGAACTTTATTCATATTATTTAAAATTTATGAATAGTTTAGCTTAAAACAAAAAAAAGGCAAACTGAAATTTTTTTCAACCGTTTTTGTGTTATATTTATCTGTTATTTTGAACAGACTGCGTTATTTTTTTGTGGAATGTACGTCAGATAACAGATGTGTCTTCGCTTATGAAAACACTCATTCAAAAATTACCGCTTGCAAAGGATAGCTCCTTTATTGCCCGTACTTATGAGACGCCATGGTTTGAAACACCCTACCATCAGCATGATGAGTATGAATTGATGGTCATAAAAAAGGGGTATGGTACGGCCTTCATCGGCGATTACATCGGGGAGTACCGGGTTGGCGATGTTTATTTGCATGGGAATAACCTTGCCCATTGGTTCAGGAAAAAGAACGAAAAAATGGTTGGTGCTTCAGTGGTTGTTCAGTTTAATCCGGAATTTTTGGGGAAAGGATTTTTTGATGTGCCTGAGATGAAGGGGATTAAACGTATTCTCGATAAATCTTCAAGAAGTATCTGTTGTAAAGGAAGGCTCCGGGAGAGCATTGGCAGGCAATTGCATGAAATTGAGCATTTGGATGGTTTTGAGAAAGTAATGAGTCTCCTGGGTATGCTGCGTGAGATAAGCTTGTCTGAGGAATATGAATTTGTTTCGGGAGCCGAAATTTCCCATTCAGAAAAAGAACAGATGCTGATTAACCAGGTTTTTGAATTTAGCATGAATCATTTTAAGCGAAAAATTACCCTGGAAGAAGTGGCGGCACTGACCAACAAAAGCGTGTCGGCATTCAGTCATTACTTCAAAAAAGTGACAAAAACCAGTTACATCCAATTCCTGACGCAAATACGCATTTCGCATGCTTGCGAACTCCTTAAATCGACCAATATGTCGATCACTGAAATCTGTTTTGAAAGCGGATTTAACAACTGGGCCAATTTCAGCAAGCATTTCAAGGAATATTGCAAAACTTCTCCCTCGAAGTACCGCGCCCGGTTAGGGCAGGGGAAGAGGTGAATGAGAATCTTACTATTGAATTCGTTCGTATTTTTTAACGAGTACTTTCCTTTTTGGGAAAAAATTGAGTGAAGGAAGCCAGGCAAAAAAAAGGCCGCTAAACAAGATGAAAAGAAACTGGGCACTTAAATTAACCGAGTGGTTGCTTAGGAAAAAGGAAAAACCAACGATTGCGATGTTTGCCAGTAATATTGTTAACGTTACTGTCAGATGATGGGGAAAGAGTTGAAATAAACGGTGATGTAAATGATTTTGGTCGGGCAAGAAGGGGGATTTTTTTTGGCTCAGGCGGATAACCATAACCCTAAGCATATCGACCAATGGAAAAATGACGATAGCCAGGGAAATAGCAGGGGCTGAATCGATACTGTATTTATTTTGGGAGTAGATATTCAGTTCATTAAACCGAATAACCAGAACGGAGATAATTAAGCCTAAAATCAACGATCCACTATCTCCCATGAAGAGTTTGTATTTTTTACCAAATACATTAAAATAGAAAAACCCCAACAGGCTTCCCAGCAAGGCGAATGCCATTACGGATAAGATGATATGACCTGAAAGATGGAACCACAATCCTAAGATAAGTGAGGTAAGGATACCAATTCCCGATGCCAGACCGTCAATGCCATCGATAAGGTTAAATGCATTCATAAAAGATAGGATGACAAAAACGGAAAGGATTGTCCCCGGGAAAAGGGGGATTGCATTTATGCCGAAAAGGCCCTGCAGACTGGTGATTTTAATATTCCCAAGAAATACAAGAAGGCTTGCAGCAACCAATTGGACCAGGAATTTTTTCCAGGGAGAGATGACCAAAAGGTCATCTTTTAGTCCAATAAAAAAAACCAATAGAAGTGAAACAAAGAGGTATTTTACCGAATTGAAATCATGCTTTCCGGATGAAATGATGCTGCTGATAATAAAACCTATGAATATGGCAATTCCACCTAATGCGGGTGTTACATTTTGATGGAGTTTTCGGGCATTGGGATTATCATAGAGTTTTTTAATGTTTGCAACATTAACAATTGGAGGTACTGCAAGTAAGGCAATGATCAGAGAAAGCGATAGTGCTAAAAGGATTTGATAAATGTCCATCGTTTGTTTGTGGTTTTTTTACAAAAGTACAGGAAAGGGCATAAAATAAAAGTTCTCTTTCACTTATTTATTAAAAGGCTAAAAAATCAAACGAAGGCTATGTTTTTTACAACGAGAATTATGAAAGTGTGTTAAATTTTTTTTGGCTGAATGAGATAATGTGTGTGATTTTTATTTTCTTTTAAGAAGTACCGGTTGGTTTAAATGGTACTTGCTTTTCAGTGCGGGAATAATTCACATCCGATGATTCGAAGTCATCGGATGTTCCTGGAGAAGTCACACACAAAATGCTGGCTTCTATTATGAACCACTTGATTTCACCAAGAATTTAACGGGTTGCATTTACGGGTTATTGATTCTCAATATACCAATTATAAACCTTCTGAATTCCTTCCTCAATTTCAATTTGATGGTACCAGCCCAGGGAATGCAGTTTACTTACATCCGTAAGCTTGCGCATCGTACCATCGGGTTTTGAAGAATTAAAGATCAGATTACCCTTAAAGCCAACCGTTTCGGCAATCAGTTCTGCCAGCCTTTTAATGGAGATTTCTTTACCAGTGCCGATGTTGATGTGGGTGTTGCGGATTTCTTCTGAATAAGACTCCTCAGATTTTGACTGATTCTGTGGATTGACGTCTTCGAAGTTTATTTTTTCCATGAGGTAAACGCAGGCATCGGCCATCTCCTCGCTCCAGAGGAATTCGCGCAGGGGCTTGCCGGTTCCCCATATCTCGACGGAGCACGAATGGAAGGAATTGGTATGAATATCACGAATGCCGTACTTATTAAGTATGGCAGTTATGGTGGCTTCATCCGCCTGGCCATTGACTCCCTCGATGGGCCGCAGGTTTAAATCTTTACGGATGGCCTTCTGGTTGTTATCCTCCAGGCATTTCCCCAGGTAGATTTTCCGGAGTAATGCCGGCAGCACATGTGACTTCTCCATGTCGAAATTATCATTGGGCCCGTAAAGGTTGGTGGGCATGACCGATAAGAAGTTGGTGTTATACTGCAGGTTAAAGCTTTCGCATAGTTTTATTCCCGCGATTTTGGCAATGGCATAGGGTTCGTTGGTGTACTCCAGCGGGGAAGATAGCAATTCATTTTCCTTCATAGGCTGTGGTGCCTTTTTGGGATAGATGCAGGTACTCCCCAGGAACAGCAGTTTTTTTACTTCGTACTTCCAGGCACTGTGGATAACATTGTTCTGGATCATCAGGTTCTGGTAAAGAAAATCTGCCCGGTAGGTATTGTTGGCCATGATGCCCCCCACACGGGCTGCCGCCAGGAAAACATACTCCGGCTTCTCCCGGGCAAAGAATTGCTCTGTGGCGTTCTGATCCAACAGGTTGAGCTCCTTGCTGGTTCGGCCAATCAGGTTGGTGTATCCTTTTTCCAGAAGATTCTTCCAAATGGCAGAACCTACCAGGCCATGGTGCCCGGCGACGTATATTTTTGCGTTAAGATGCATAATGGTTAATTTAAGATTTAAGATGGAAGACTTTACTCATCCATCTTTCATTCAAAATAATTCAATATCCGGTACCCTCCATCGCGGAGATAGCTTTCTTTTTTCATCAGGCTGATATCTGATTGCATCATGTCATTAACGAGGCCGGTCAGGTCGTATTCGGGTGACCAGCCGAGTTGTTTACGGGCTTTTGAGGCGTCGCCGATGAGGAGTTCCACCTCGGTGGGGCGGAAGTACTGGGGATCGACAGCAATAAACGGAGAGGCATCTGCCTGTTGGGAAGCGGGCGGGGATGCTGTGAGGTTGTTTTGTCGTTCCGGCTTTGCTCCGGCTCCTCGCAGAGGCGTGTTGTTGAGGCGGGTTTTGAGGGGGGCGAGGTATGTTTCACCGACTATGGCTGTGAAGGTATTTTCATCGATGGCGGTGAGGTGACCGGTTTCTGCTGATCCTTCGCCGGTAAAGCTGATTTCCAGGCCAATCTCTGCGGCTGCCTGCTTCACAAAATCACGGATGGTGGTGGTAATACCGGTGGCAATCACATAATCATCGGGTTGATCCTGCTGGAGGATCAGGTACATGGCACGGACATAATCCTTGGCATGGCCCCAGTCGCGCTGGGCAGAGAGGTTCCCCAGGAAAAGCGTCTCCTGCATGCCCAGGGCGATGCGTGCCAGGGCGCGGGTGATCTTGCGGGTGACAAAGGTTTCTCCGCGGATGGGGCTTTCGTGGTTGAACAGGATGCCGTTGCTGGCATGAATGCCGTAAGCTTCGCGGTAATTGACGGTTATCCAGTAGCCGTAAAGTTTAGCCACACCATAAGGTGAACGAGGATAAAATGGTGTTTTCTCGGATTGCGGCACTTCCTGCACCAGTCCATACAACTCAGAAGTGGAGGCCTGGTAAATCCGTGTTTTTTGGGTCAGCCCCAGCAAACGGACTGCCTCAAGGATGCGCAGTGTGCCCAGCCCATCGGCATTGCCGGTGTATTCCGGGGTTTCAAAACTTACAGCCACATGGCTCATGGCTGCCAGGTTATAAATCTCATCGGGCTGCACCTCCTGGATGATGCGGGTGAGGTTCATGGAATCCGTCAGGTCGCCGTAATGCAGAATCAGGTTGCGGTCCTCCATGTGCGGATCCTGGTAGAGGTGATCGATGCGATCGGTGTTGAACGATGATGCCCGGCGTTTGATGCCATGGACAATGTATCCTTTTTTGGTCAGGAATTCGGCGAGGTAGGCACCGTCTTGTCCGGTAATGCCTGTTATTAATGCGGTTCTATTTTTCATTGCTTGTTATTTTTTTGGGCGGTAATAATTGAAATTTTCATTTGAAGCGGAATAGGTTAATCGTTATTATGGAAATATCCGGTAATAGTGTTTATATCTTTTATTTCAATAACTATTGCTTCCATAATTTTCTTTTTCTACAAATTTAAAAAAAAAATGTAAATGGCACGGATTCCGCCGAAGGGTGCAAAGCAATGCCTGAACCAAAAATTCGTTGTTTTTTGCCCATGAAGCTGCCCAGAATTATCAACAGATTGCCTGCCTTGTCGGCAGACAGGCTTGTCTGTCCGGCGAGGCAGGCTTCGTCGTCTCCGTTTCACTCCGACTCCTACCAATGACATATTTTTTCAAACAACTCATAACAAAATAGTCTGGCTTGGGTGGTGTTGACGATTTCATCGAATGGGATAATGGGCTGGCCGGTTTTGATGGATTCTGCCAGTAGTTTAAACTGGTTGGCTTTGGCCGCATTCATGCCGGGGATGATGATGGAGGAGGTGAAGTTACCTGCGCCAATAATTCCGAATACGTCCGACGGTGCCCCTTACTCCCCTGAAGGGGTGGAACAGTATTGAGATCAAGCGTAATACCGTCTTTTTGTTTTTCGGCTGAGATATCACTTTAAAATCTCTCCGGCCCAAAGTTTTTGCAGGAAAATATTCCATGGAAGAACCAGTGTTTTCCCCATCTGACGGGGGAAGGGATCGTTTGTTACGAGCAGTTGTTTTTTTACCGTGTATTCTTCGGCAAAACGCATCAATCCTTTCGCATGGCGTGGTGTTGCGTTTTTTGTTGATTTTACTTCAATTGCAATTTCATGGTCACCCAAAACAAAATCAATTTCAATTTGTGATGCCGTACGCCAATAATACAAAGGGTATTGGGCTCCGGAATAATGGCTGTGGGCAAAAAGTTCCTGATAAATAAAATGCTCGAACGGATTCCCGAATGACTCGCTTCCCATTTCAATCTTTCCCCGCTTTAACAGGTAATTTACAATTCCTATATCAAAAAAATAAAATTTAGGTGCCAGTATTACCCGGCGTTTTGGCCTTTTCTGAAACGAAGGCAAAAAACGGCCAATTAATGTATCTTCCAGAATCTGGAAATATTCTTTAACCGTAGGGGCGCTTACACCGCTTTCCGATGCAATGTTGGAGTAATTGACCATCTCTCCGTTTGAAAAGGCTGCCACTTCCAGAAAACGTGAAAAAGAGCTGACATTTCTGAGTCGCGCTTCAGCCATAATTTCATCGCGCAGGTAATTGCCAATATACGATTCAATTAATT
>CAYTDH010000156.1:0-9569 GCA_964436325.1 uncultured Tangfeifania sp. | reverse complement strand
GACTCTTCAGACAAAGCAAACCGGGAGCCCACCTGCACCCCGTCGGCCCCCAGAATCATAGCTGCCAGCATGGCCTTTCCCGATGCAATTCCGCCGGCCGCAAGCAAAGGGAGGTTTGTTTTTGCGCGGACAGCAGGAATTAAAGCCATGGTAGTCGTTTCATCCCTTCCGTTATGTCCGCCTGCTTCAAATCCTTCAGCAACAAGCGCATCCACACCAGCAGCTTCACTTTTTTCAGCAAAAACAGTTCCTGAAACCACATGGGCCACATTTATCCCGTTGGTCTGAAGCCATCCAGTCCATTTTTTGGGACTGCCAGCCGAAGTAAAAACGATTGGAACCTCCTGCCGGACAATGATTCTCATAATACGCTCTGTATCCGGATAAAGCAAAGGTACATTCACGCCAAAAGGCTTATCCGTTGCTTTTTTCATCTTTTTGAGGTGCATTTCGAGTGTTTCCGGATACATCGAACCGGCTCCGATTAGTCCCAGTCCTCCGTTATTGCTTACTGCTGAAGCCAGCTTCCATCCCGAACACCATACCATTCCTCCCTGAATTATGGGATATTTTATTCCAAACAATTGACAAATTCGATTCACGTTATTCTTTTTAAATTTTCAATGTGCGGGGAAAGATGCTTTGAACTACTCTTCCTGCTCTTTCGAACTTCCGATATTCTCCCCCAGAAAATCGATGAGTACCTCTTTGGAAACCCTCCGCTTTATTTCTCCTCCCTGGGCAAAGGAAACCGATCCTCTTTCTTCAGAAACCATAATGGCAATGGCATCGGTATTCTCGGTAATCCCAATGGCAGCCCGGTGTCTCAACCCGAGGCTTTTATCCACTTCCCGCTGTGTTAAAGGAAGAATACAGCCTGCGGCAACAATTTTGTTATCTTTTATAATTACTGCCCCGTCATGCAAGGGGGTATTTTTAAAAAAAATTGTGCGGAGCAGAGGCGAAGAAATTTGTGCACCGAGCATTTCCCCGGTATTTATTTGTTCGTTCAGCTCTAATTTGCCGGCAATAACGATTAACGCACCTGTTTTCGACTTGGAAAGGGAAAAGCAGGCATTGGCTATCATTTCAATTTTATCGTTATCAATGTTTTTTTCTTTGCCCGAACCAAAAAGCTTGTCGAGAGAAAGAACCCGGTTTACGTTGTAATTGGTACCAATGAAAACCAGAAATTTTCTAATCTCGGGATGAAAAACGATAATCAATGCCAAAACCCCCACGCCGATAAACTGTCCCATGATGGTTCCAAGCAACTGCATATTCAGTGCCCGGACCACAAGCCACAATAAATAGAGGGAAAAGAGGCCAATAACAATATTAAAGGCAACAGTTCCTTTGATGAGCCGGTAAAGCTGATACAACAATACTGCAACCAGTAAAATATCAAGAATATCGAGAAAGCGTATGGTAATAAATAAGGGCATGTAAGCTATTCCTATTTCACAGTCGATTTCAACGCTTCAAAAATTTTAATCGCTTCCATCGCTTCTTTCACATCATGAACCCTCAAGATATCGGCTCCTCCGAGCAAAGCCATGGTGTTGGCCACCGATGTTCCGTTGAGTGCTTCCTTAGGTGAACTTTCCAATAATCTCCAGAGCATGGATTTTCGACTTAGTCCCACCAATAAAGGAAGCTGAAAAACTTTAAACGAGTCCAGCCGGTTGAGCAAATCGTAATTGTGATGCATATTTTTTCCAAATCCAAATCCTGGGTCAAGAATAACATCCTTGACCCCTAGCTTAGAAAGTTTCTTCACGCGTTCGCTAAACCAGGCAGAAATGTCTTTGATGACATCATCATACTGAGGGTCATCCTGCATATTTTGGGGCGTCCCCAACAGATGAGTCAGAATATACGGAACATTCATTTTTCCAACCGTTTCAAACATTTTTGAATCCAGCGTCCCTCCGGAAATATCGTTCACCAGGATAGGCCCCACTTCGTCGATAACACGAACAGCAACCCAGGAACGAAAAGTATCAATGGACAGGTGTACTTCCGGAAATGTTTTCCGTATAGCATGCACCGCAGGCAACAATCTATCCAGTTCCACTTTGGTGGATACCATCTTGGCCCCGGGTTTTGTGGATACGGCTCCCACATCAATAAATGATGCCCCGTTTTCAATCATCTTCTCCACCGTAGAAAGCAATACCTTTTTATTTTTTATTTTTCCCCCGTTAAAAAAGGAATCTGGTGTAACATTGATGACGCCCATTACAATCGGGATGGAAAAATCAATGAGTTCCCCACCCAAATTGATCGAATTCTTCCGTTTGAGGAATTTCCCGGCCGACTGGGTAATCAACATAAGCTAAAATATTTTATTAATAATAGATTCTGTGCTACAAATGTATAACAAAACCCCTTTAATTCCTCAAATTTTGATATTTTTATGGCTCATTTTAAAAGAACATGGAGAAGACAAATCAACAATACCATCAGGTTATTTCAACCTGCAGGACCATTTTTGTGAAAAAAATGGAGGATTACGGCACTTCGTGGCGCATTTTGAGGGCCACCTCATTAACCGACCAAATTTTTATTAAAGCCAGCCGCATACGGAACATTGAAGAAAAAAAAGGAGTGACCAAAGTAAATGAGGGAATCAGGCCAGAACTAATAGGCATCATTAATTATGCCATTATAGCCCTTATTCAACTGGAGCTGGGGCCATCCGGAGAAGAACTCAGTGATGAAAAAACATTGTCCCGTTATGATCGTTACTTTAATCAAGCCTTGGAACTCATGAAAAATAAAAACCACGACTATGGAGAAGCATGGCGCGATATGAGGCTAAGTTCCTACACCGATTTAATTTTAATGAAATTGAAAAGAATAAAACAGATTGAGGATAATCAGGGGAAAACAGTTATTTCCGAGGGAATAGATGCCAATTATTTCGACATTATTAACTATGCTGTTTTTGGCCTCATAAAAATTGATTTTAAGGACGATAGATCAGAAGATGTAAAATCAAAAACGGAATAGAAATATGAAGATACTGAAACATATGGCCCGCATTCTTGTGGGCATTACGTTTATTTTTTCGGGCTTTGTTAAAGGGATAGACCCCTGGGGGTCTGCCTACAAATTTACAGACTATTTTAATGCCATGGGAATGGAATGGCTTATTTGGGCGGCTTTTCCCCTGGGGGTTTTGCTTGCATTTACCGAATTTGCCATTGGTGTAAGCCTGCTTTTTAACGTTTTTCTGCGCTTTTTTTCATGGCTGGCCCTCATTTTTATGGCTTTCTTTTTACCCCTTACCCTGTGGATTGCCATCAAAAACCCAGTTACCGATTGTGGTTGTTTTGGTGATGCCCTTGTGATTTCCAATTGGGAAACCTTTTATAAAAATGTGGTCCTGATGGCGCTAACCATTGTTGTTTTCCGTTATCGGAATCAAATGAAACAACGGAGCGGAAATAGGGTATCATGGATACTTAGCGGATTGTCAGTAATCCTCTTTTTTGGACTGGTTATATATTCCTACAACCATTTACCTGTTTTTGATTTCAGACCTTATAAAGTAGGGGTTAACATTCCCGAAGCCATGGCTATTCCCGAAAATGCTCCACGGGAAGAGTATGAGAATATTTTTTATTACAAGAATAAAAATACGGGAGAAGTGGAGGAATTTACAGAAGAGAACTATCCGTGGCAGGATACGGTGAACTGGGAATATCATGATATGGAATCCATTCTGACACAGGAGGGGTATGTTCCTCCCATCCATGATTTCAGGATAGAAACCCCCGAAGGGGATAACATCGTTGACTTTTTCCTTTACGATGAAAATTTTGTCTTTATCCTGATTGCCCATGATCTGGAAAAAACAGCCACTGAGCCGTTGGATGAAATCAACAAGCTGGCAGAATGGGCTATGGAAAAAGAAATGTCTTTTATTTGCCTTACTTCCTCGCTTCCGGAAGAATCCAGGGCTTTCGCAGATGAACATGCGATTCCCTTTGAATTTTTCAATTGCGATGAAATAACGCTGAAAACTATAGTTCGCTCCAATCCGGGGTTAATGGTCATCAGGGACGGAACCATAAAAGCCAAATACCATTATAATGATATTCCTGCACCGGAGGAGTTTCAGGAAAATTTCATGAATAAATAGTTAATTCCCAAATTGGTCTTCAAAAGATAAGGGGAAATGCAACCAAAGCTGTTAATTTTGTACAAAAGTCAAAATATCAATTATTAAATACCTGAGAAATGAGAAAAAAGATAGTAGCCGGAAACTGGAAATGCAATACCAATTTGCAGGAGGGTGTTGAACTGGCAAAGGAAGTAGACAAACTCACCGCTGAAAAAGGTGCCGGAGATGTGGTCGTTGTTTTGGGAACGCCATTTACCCATCTTACCAAAGTCGTTGAATCCGTGAATACTGAGCGCATCGGTGTTTCAGCGCAAAATTGTGCTGCTGAGCCCAAAGGGGCTTACACAGGAGAAGTATCTGCAGAAATGGTCAAATCAACCGGTGCAGAATATGTCATTTTGGGGCATTCGGAACGCCGTGAATATTATGGCGAAACAAGCGAAACCCTCAATAAAAAAGTTGCTTTGGCCCTCGAAAATGGCCTTACTCCCATTTATTGCTGTGGAGAACCGCTTGAGATTCGTGAAGCAGGCGACCAAAACGACTATGTTAGAAAGCAACTGGAAGAAACCGTTTTCAACCTGGCTGCTGAAGATTTCAAAAAAATCATCATCGCCTATGAACCTATTTGGGCCATTGGAACCGGAAAAACAGCGACCTCCGATCAGGCTCAGGAGATGCATGCATTTATTCGTTCTGCCCTCGCCAATCGGTTTGGAAATGAAGTTGCCGAAGAAACATCTGTCCTTTACGGCGGAAGCTGCAAGCCATCCAACGCCAAAGAACTTTTTGCCAACAAGGACGTAGACGGCGGACTGATTGGCGGTGCTTCCCTGAAAGCAGAAGATTTTCTCGGAATTATCAATGGGTTTTAAACCCTGCTACAAAAAATAGTTTAAAGGCCCTGGTTTGAAAAAATTGCAGGGCCTTTTATTTTCAATCATGATTTACGCAAAATGGATTATTTTAAAATCACCATAAGGATTACTCCTTTCGAAGAATGGGTACGTGATGTCCTCTCTGCTCAGCTTGCTGAAAAAGGGTTCGAAAGTTTTTTGGAGACGGAGTCCGGAATGGAGGCTTTTATTCCCACCGGTGATTATAACGAATCGGATGTAAACCAACTTCTTAAAGCATTCGAAGAGCATCATTCTTTTCACCTTCAGAAAGAACGGATAGAAAGCCAAAACTGGAACGAAACCTGGGAAAAGAACTATTTCAGTCCGCTCATGGTGGGCGGGGAATGCCTCATAAGGGCTCCTTTTCACAAGGATTATCCTTCTCTGAAATATGAAATTGTGATTGAACCCAACATGGCTTTTGGTACCGGGAATCACGAAACCACCACCATGATGCTCGAAGCCATTCTCTCGCGGGATTTCACGGGAAAAACTGTCCTCGACATGGGCTGTGGCACAGGAATACTAAGTATCCTGGCATCCATGAAGGGAGCGGGGAAAATTACAGCCATCGACATTGATGAATGGGCTTATAAAGGGGCCCGGGAAAATGCTGCTCTAAATGGAATTTCCAACATGACGGTCCGTATGGGCGATGCCTCCCTTCTGGAAAATGAGAAATACGATGCCCTGTTTGCCAACATTCATAAAAACGTTCTGCTCGAAGATATGGCTGCCTATTCCAAAAGTTTAAAGAAGGGAGGAGAGCTGTTTATGAGCGGTTTTTATCAGAATGACATTCCCGATATTAAAAAACAGGCTGAAAATGAAGGGCTCAGCGAAACGGGGTGTAAAACCAAAAACAACTGGGTGGTTTCCATTTATACCAAAGTCTGAACATTTTGATTTATCAGGGTTTGGTTTTGAGAATCTCATTCCTGGGGATTTCCCATACCTCCAGGTCACGAATTGCCTTCCCTTCAATAACAAAACGAAGGGCGGTGCAAACTTTATGAAAGCCTTTGTACCCCGCAGCTCCAGGATTCATATGCAGCAAGCCCAGTTTCTGATCATTCATAACCTTTAGGATATGTGAATGGCCACTGATAAAAAGAAGCGGGGGATTGCGGTAAATCTCCGGTTTTACAAACCGCTCATACCGTCCCGGATAACCACCAATATGGGTCATCCAAACATCGACTTGTTCACATAAAAACCGCTGATGCAGTGGATAAACAGTGCGTACATCCTGTCCGTCGATATTGCCGTAAACCGCCCTGAAGGGTTTGAAAGCTTCGAGACGATCGGCCATTTCAATGTTCCCCAAATCCCCGGCATGCCATATTTCATCAACATGTTCAAAAAAATAAAACAGCCTCTCAGGAAAAAAACCATGGGTATCTGATAAAAGTCCAATTTGCTTCATAAAAGAAATCCAAATAGGTGAATAAACCCATCAAATTAAACTAATTTTGTTCAAAGCAATAGGCAATAATCAGCAATCAATGATAAAAAAATAACACTATGAAGCGAATTGTAATTGTACGGCATGCAAAATCGGTCCCTTACGGCTACGACAACGATTTTAACCGCGATCTCAGGGATCGTGGGGTAAACGATGCGAAACTGGTAAGCCAGGAACTCAAAAAAGAAGGTATTTTTCCGGATATTATGATTTCAAGTCCTGCGTTAAGGGCCATAAAAACGGCCCGGATTTTTGCCGAAAATCTTGGATTTAATCAAAAAAACATCCGGGAAATGGAGGAAATATACCACGGACTCACCACGGGTGAATTCCTGGATGTTATCAGGGAATTGCCCGGAGATGCGAAAACCGTCTTTTTCTTTGGGCATAATCCTGACTTTCATATTTTTACGGATAACCTCCTTGACGATTACCCCGAAAATATGCCCACCTGTGCTACTGTAGGCATTGATTTTCAAATAGATAAATGGAAACAAGCCGAAGCCCGGGAAGGAAAAATGGCATTCCGTTTAATTCCCAAAATGTTTAAATAACCGGAATTCTTTTGATTTAAGCCAACGTTTTTCTTAATCCAGATAATTTCATGCACCGCTTTTATATTCCAGAAATAAAAGGAAACACTATCGTTCTGGGTCCTGAAGAATCCAAACACGTTTTAAAAGTCCTGCGAATGAACGAAGGGGACAAAGTGCAAATTGTGGATGGCAAGGGAGGATTATTTTCCGCAGAAATCACTGAGGGACACCCCAGGAAATGCCGGTTGTCTATTCTTGACGCTCAAAAAGATGCTGAAAAAAGAAATTTCCATCTTCATATGGCCATAGCGCCCACCAAAAACATTGTGCGCTTTGAGTGGTTTCTCGAAAAAGCTACCGAACTGGGAATCGATGAAATAACCCCCTTGCTTACGGAACATTCGGAGCGAAGAAACCTGAAACCTGAAAGACTCCAACGTATCCTTATTGCTGCCATGAAGCAGTCTCAACGGACCTGGCTGCCCCAATTACATGAACTCACCTCTTTTTCAGGATTCATTGATAATCGAACACAAAACCGGAAATTCATCGCCCATTGCAATAACGGGGAAAAACCCCATCTGAAAGATTTGGGAGCACCGGGTGAAAATGTTACTATTCTTATTGGTCCCGAAGGGGATTTCAGTCCTGCGGAGGTCCAGTTGGCACTGAATGCAGGTTTTGAGGAAGTTTCCCTCGGGAAAGCCCGCCTCCGCACCGAAACCGCCGGCATTGCAGCCTGCCATATTCTAAACTTGTTGAATGAATCCCCATTTCTGTGAAATAATTTCCCCATTTGAGCGGGGATTTGTTATTTTCGCAGCAAGGGAATAAAAAAATCACCTTTCATTCCGAAATAAAATTCTTTCGTTTCCGGAGTTGCAGGTGACTTGGTTTAAAGTTTAAATTTTAGGTGGAATGAGAATTTTGTTGATGAGTTTTTTATTGATGGCAGGAAGTGCTGTTGCACAGTCTTCGGGCGTAAGAATAGGACTTCTGAAATACAACGGAGGAGGTGACTGGTATGCTGATCCTACCGCACTTCCCAATCTGATTGAGTTTTGCAACCAGCAGATGAACACCAGCATACATCCCGAGCCTTCAACGGTTGAAATTGGAAGCCCCGAAATCTTTAACTTTCCGTTTGTTCATCTTACCGGGCATGGAAACATTGTACTCTCGGAAAGCGATGCCATGAACCTCAAGATGTACCTCGAAGCAGGTGGATTCCTGCATGTAGACGATAATTTCGGGCTTGATGAATATTTCAGACGTGAAATAAAAAAAGTGTTTCCCAATAACGATTTGGTTGAACTGTCCCCCTCGCATCCTGTGTTCAACCAAAAATATACGTTTAATGAGGGATTGCCAAAAATTCATGAACACGATAATAAACCTCCTCAGGCTTTTGGGATATTTATCGATAACCGTTTGGTATGTCTTTATACCTATGAGTCCGATTTGGGCGATGGTTGGGAAGATGAAGCCGTGCACAATGACCCGCCCGAAATCCGGGAAAAGGCCCTGAAGATGGGAGCCAATATTTTGTCGTTTGTGTTCAGCCAGTAAACTCCTTGAATTCCTAAACAACTTTTTTTGATCAAACAGATGATAGTGCCGGGGTCGTGCTACTGGAATTTTGCCATTGGAAATGATGAGGATGGATTCCAGGATAAAGAAGGAATGGCCACGATCCGTATCCCGGGGAAAAATATGGCCTGGTTATTGAAAAACTCATAATTAATGGTTAAAGTTTACGTTTGAAAGAATATTATTTAAAAATAATTAAAATGAAAAAGAGATTTTTTGTATTTGCGCTTTTCGCCCTTATGGTTAGCTTTAGTTACGGACAGGATTATTCCACTGGGATCGGAATCAGAGGAGGGCTCTCCAATGGACTTACAGTTAAGCACTTCCTGACCCAGGAAAATGCAGTGGAAGGGATTATATCCACACGCTGGGATGGTTTTTACGTCGCTGGTCTGTATGAAATACATGCCAACGCCTTTGACACACCCCGACTGAACTGGTACTACGGGTTCGGAGGACATATCGGTTTCTGGGAAGGATACGAGGACCATCCCTGGTTCGATGATTCAAAAAATCATACGGTATTGGGAATTGACGGAATCATCGGAATAGAGTACAACCTGGAAGCCATTCCGTTCAATATAAGTTTAGACTGGAAACCCGGTATTAATCTTATTGGAACCTCTGACTTTTGGGGGGATGAAGCTGCACTTTCTGTGAGGTACATTTTTTAAAGTGCTCCCGCAGGGCTGCTTTTGGGGGTAGTCTTCGTGCCTTTGCGAGAAACAAAACCGTTAAGAGAACGACGTATGAGGACTTTCACCTCTGCCTTTGCGAGTCCCCACCTAAATTTTTTTGGGCATAAGGAGAATAATGACAATGGCAGCAACTGTCATTTCGACGACGCAGGAGGAGAAATCTGTTGATTCAAGAGATTTCTCTTTCCGCGTCTGCGGATCGAAATGACACCCGAGTGCGAATTTCTAAATGCTCTCATAATGAGTTAT
>CAYTDH010000155.1:0-9569 GCA_964436325.1 uncultured Tangfeifania sp. | reverse complement strand
ATTATCTAAAAATATTCAGGTAAGGGCATCACGGGGTATGAAGCTGCTTGTTTTGTTCGTTTTTCTGATTGCAGCAGGTAAAACAGTGGCCCAGGGAGACCGGAGAGCAGAACGGTGGTTTCAGCAGGCCCGGCAGCATTACTCCCTGCAGCAATATCAGGATGCCATTGAAACATGTGAACGCATTTTGGAACGTGATTCGGGGTATGTTGATGCCTATCTTCTGATGGCTGATATTTTCCGCGAAACCCGGCAAGTCGGCCAGGAATACGATTATTTGGAAAAAGCATCTGAAAGGATTTCCAGGCCGCTTATTTTTTTCAGGTTAGGGGAGGCTGGTTTTTCGCTTGGAAAATATGAACAGGCGCTTTTTGCTTACCGGAAGTACCTGGATTTGGCTTCACCCGGTTCGAAACGTGTCCTGGAGGCCGAACGAAAAATGGAAAATTGCCGGTTTGCCATGGATGCCATGAAGCATCCGGTGAAATTTCAGCCCCAACCGCTGTCGGAACAGGTAAATTCTGAATTTGATGAATACTGGCCGAGCCTCACCATAGACGGGGCCAGGCTTGTTTTTACCCGTTTGGTTCAGGTTCCCGGGCAGTTGAGGCAGGAGGATTTTTACACCTCGGAGCTTGATTCCTCGGGTTGGAGCGTAGCTCGGGCGCTGACCGAATTAAATACCCCTGAAAATGAAGGAGCTCAAAGTATTTCCGCTGACGGGAAGATTCTTTTTTTTACTGCATGTAACCGCGCGGGGGGGATGGGCAGTTGTGATATCTATTATTCACTGAGGACAGAAGGCAGGTGGGGAAGCCCGGTGAATCTGGGAGCTCCGGTGAACAGCGGAGCCTGGGAAGCACAGCCTTCCATCACCTCGGACGGGAAAACCCTTTTTTTTACCAGTAACCGGCCCGGGGGTGAAGGAGAAAAAGATATCTGGTACGCGCGTTTGCTTCAGGTAGAAGAAAATGGGCGAATGAAATGGAGTGAACCCATCAATGCCGGAGACAGTATAAATTCACCCGGGAATGAAATTTCTCCTTTTGTACATGCCAGTAACAAATCGCTTTATTTTGCATCCGATTTTCATACCGGCATGGGAGGGTATGATCTCTTCATGGCCTCCATCAGTCAGGATTCGGTTTTTTCAGAACCTGTAAATCTCGGATATCCGGTAAATACCTTTAACAACGAGCAGGGGATTTTTATCAGCACCAGCGGTGAAACCGCTTTTTTTTCTTCCACGCGTAACCAGGATCAGGGGTTGGATATTTTCACATTTAAACTCGATGAATCTATCCGGCCGGAACCGGCTACCTATGTCCGGGCAAAGGTAACCGATGCCTCCACCCGGTCGCCCGTGCAGGCGCAGATTCAACTGGATGACCTTACCAGGGGAAAGGATCAGGTGCGAAACGAAACAACAGATTCTTCGGGGGAGGTATTGCTTTGCCTTCCGGCGGGAGCCGATTATGCTTTTTCGGTTTCAAAGCAAGGTTATCTTTTTTATTCGGATATTTTCAGACTTGCTGAGCACCGTGAATTTTTGGATCCTTACCACCTGGAAATTGAATTAATGCCTGTTCAGGTGGGAGCCGAAATGAACTTGTACAACATCTATTTTGAAACCGACTCCTTTGCTATTCTTCCTCCCTCCGAACCCGAGCTGATGAGGCTTGTCCGTTTTTTGAATACCAATCCGGGGTTATCTGTTGAGGTGCAGGGCCATACGGATAATACGGGCATTTCTTCCCGAAATCAGACTCTCTCTGAACTTCGTGCCCAATCAGTAGTTCGTTTTCTGGTTGAAAAAGGTATCTCCCAAAACCGTTTGAAATCGGAAGGATATGGCGAAAACAGACCGGTGGCGGGGAATGATACTCCGGAGGGAAGGCAGCTCAACCGGCGCACAACCATACGGATTCTGGAAAACTGAAAAGCTAATTATTTCTCACCTTTTGCACCTCTTCTATCGTAATGGCACTGGCATCATTTCCAAAGCTTTTCCGGACATAGGTGAGCACGTCAGCAATTTGTTTGTCAGATAAATGGGAGTGTGGGGGCATGATGCTGTTGTATTCTTCCCCATTCACTTCGATTTTCCCGCTCATCCCTTCCAGGGTAATTTTTATCAGGCGTTCCTTGTCACCAGTAACCCAATCGGTTTGGATTAACGGGGGATGCATTCCGGGAACTCCTGATCCGTCGGCCATATGACAAGCAAGGCAAAACGAATCGTATACTTTTTTACCAGGATGGTTTTCCATGGAAGCGGAAGCATTTTTAGGTGCTGCATTTTGTTGTTGTGGAGCAGCCTTTTTCTCTTTCTGTCCTTTATTGCTGCATGAAATAAATGAAAAGGCTATCAGAAGGGTAAGAATTATATGTATTTTCATTCGTTTAAAATTGTTTACTTTAAAATGGGAATGCATTGATTCTGCCGGATATCCTCTAAGTGTTCCGCCAGCTGTGGATCATGGCTCGTTCCATAATAAGTTGTGATTATTAAGAATGAATTATTCGCCAGATTTTTCCTTCATTACTGTCTACGACATAAAGAGATCCGTCAGGTCCCTGTGCCAGGCCACATGGCCGGTACTCAGCATCGCGCGTACTGTTAATGACGTCTTGGCCGGCAAATCCGTCGGCAAATATTTCCCAGTCCCCTGAGGGGGTTGCCCCATCAAAGGGGACAAACACAACAAAATAGCCTGACTGTGGCTCAGGAGCACGATTCCAGGAACCGTGAAAGGCGATGAATGCCCCGTTTTTATACCGCCCGGGAAACATTTCCCCGGTGTAAAAGAGCAGATCGTTGGGGGCAATATGTCCGGGAAAACCCATAATCGGGTCCTCTTTTTCTTCGCACCGTCCCTGTATAACGCCATCTCCTCCATATTCAGGTGCAAGAACCTTTTTTTCTACAAGCTGGTCGTAATAACAATAGGGCCAACCAAAATCGGAACCTTCGGTCACAAGTAAGAATTCTTCGGCTGGCAGTTCTGCATTTTCTTCAGGACTGTATAGTTCCGGGAAAAACTGATGCAACTGGTCGCGGCCGTGCTGAACAGCATACAATTCGCCAACTTGATTATTCCATTTTATGGCAACCGCATGCCGGATACCGGTAGCGTAACGTTCTCCGTCTTCCATCTGATCCTGATTCAGTTCATTTTCATCGAATTTCCATATTCCTCCTGAATATTCAAGAATAGGGCACGGATCCATGCCAGGGGATCCTTTGGTACGCATTTGTTCCATACAGGCATTTGATGGTGCACCTACCGTCACGTACATATTTCCTGTTCCGTCAAACTCTATGGGTTTAGCTTCATGCTGACCTTCCTGAGGGAATCCCCGGGCAATGAGTTCCCATGAACCGCCGGGAGTGAGTTCCCCTGGGCGAATGGGATAACGGACCACCGCACTGTCGGACCCAAAGTAGAGGTAGCCATTGTGCAAATTGATGCCTGTTCCTGTATGTTCTCCTGCATATTCAATTACATCGGCTTTGCCATTGCCGGTGGTATCACGTAAACATGCAATTCCTCTGTTTTGGTCATGCTGCCGGAGCGAAACATAGATGTCTCCATTATCATTGACCACAATATGCCTGCCGCGACCAATCTCATCAGCCACAACCAGGGCCGAAAATCCTTCGGGAAGCGTTAATCCTCCGTTGTCAGGATCCGGAGAAAGAACGGTTGATTTTTCATCCTCCGGACTGCAGGAAAATATCAGGAGAGAAATGAAAAAAAGAGAGAAAACGTTTTTCATTTTTACTATTTTTGGTTTTCTAAATCAAAACGTCAGGAACTGCAAAAAGGTTCAGAAGATTTTTCACAAATTCAAATCCAAAGCAAAGCTGGTTTTCTGGAAAAGTGTTTCTATTTTTGTTTTTTATCATATGAATGATTCCTTAAAAATAAATCATCAGTCGGAAATTCCGAAATACCAACAAGTAGTGGATTTGGTCATTTCCGATATTGAGTCCGGAATTTTTAAACAAGGACAGCGTATTCCCTCCATTAATGAAACGAGTGAGGAGTTGTTGCTTTCAAGAGATACGGTAGAGAAAGCGTATGTTTTTTTGAAAAAAAAAGGCATATTGAACTCGGTCCGGGGTAAGGGGTATTATGTGAATCAAACCAATGTGAGCCGCAGGCTTAAAGTAGCCCTTATTTTCAACAAGCTCAGTAATTATAAACGTAGCTTGTATTATTCTTTTATTGAAACGCTCGGTAGTAAGGTCAGTGTTGATGTATTTATATACAATTATGATCTGGATCAGTTTGCTAGGATTATCGATAACCACATTTCCAACTACGATTATTATGTGATTTTGCCCCATTTTAAAAATGAGCATGCGGATGTGGCCAGTGTGATCAAAAAGATTCCTCCCGAAAAGGTTTTGCTGGTAGACCGGAACCTTCCATCTCTAAAAGGGTATCCTATTGTTTACCAGGAATACGAGAAAGATATCGAAACAGCTTTGGGAGAAGGATTGGAATTGATCAGGAAATATGAGAAAATAAACCTGGTATTTCCCGCCAGCCAATATTATTCAAAATACATCATGCGGGGTTTCCGTATTTTTTGCCAGGTGAATGACCTCGACTGGTCTGTCATTGACTCTTTAGAGGAATCGGATGTAAGAAAAGGAGAAGCATATGTAGTTATTTCAGATGATGATCTTTACCGTTTTATAAAAGTATGCAGGCAGAAAGGTTATAAAACCGGCACCGATATTGGTGTTGTAGCTTATAACGACACCCCGGTTAAAGAGATTTTGGAAGACGGGATAACAACCATTTCTACCAACCACGATGAGATTGGGCGTATGGCTGCCCAAATGATCTTGACCCGTAATTTTTGCCGTATAAAGAGCCCCTTTCGTTTTGTGAAGCGAAATTCACTTTAGAATGAAAAGCAGTTGATTTTTTGCCTTTTAAATTATTATTTTATCTTTGTTAAAAGCAAGAAGTGATTTTTTTTTCCTGGTAACTAAACGAAAGAAACACTTGCTTTTTAGGTATTTTGGATATGAAAAAAATTTTGGTTGTTGATGATGATACTTTCATTTGTGATCTCTTAGTGAATCATTTGAGGCAAAATGGATTTGAAGTAAAAGGGACCTACACGGGAAAAAATGCCATCAAATTAGTTGAAAACAATCATTATGATGTTGTTTTGTGCGATTATCGCCTGCCGAATACCGATGGTTATGAAGTACTTCAGAAAATTAAAGCCCACAAGCCGTCGCTTCCTGTTATCATCATGACAGCTTATGCCGAAATACGAATGGCAGTTAAACTCATTAAATCGGGGGCATTCGATTATGTAACCAAACCGGTTCAACCTGAGGAGATCATTAACTTGATAAACAAAGCTCTGGAACCCAAAGGCGGAAAAGAAATCCAATCGACATTTCAGGACAAATTTATTACCGGGGAGAGTGAAAAAATCCGTGAAGTGATGAATTTGGTGGATATTGTCGCTCCTACTGATTTAACTGTCCTTATTGAGGGGGAAACGGGTTCGGGCAAGGAATACATTGCCAGGGCCATTCATGCTGCAAGTGCCCGTAAAAAGCATCCTTTTGTGGCGGTTGATTGTGGAACGATTCCGAAAGAGTTAGCCAATAGCGAACTGTTTGGGCATATAAAAGGGTCATTTACAGGTGCCATTGACAACAAAACCGGCTATTTCGAACAAGCCAAAGGAGGTACCCTTTTTTTGGATGAGGTGGGAAATCTTCCTCCCGAAAATCAGGTGAAATTGCTGAGGGCCCTGCAGGAAAGAATTATCAATCGGGTGGGAGACAATAAAGTTATAAAAATTGATGTCCGAATCATTACGGCCTCAAACGAAGACCTCCTCAAGCAGGTGGAAGAAGGCTATTTTCGTGAAGATTTGTACCACCGGTTGAATGCTTTTAAAATTCAATTGCCTCCCCTTAGAGATCGCGGTGACGATATAATGGTATTTGCTCATGCCTTTATTGACGCTGCCAACAAGGCATTTAACAAATCTGTTTCCGGGTTTGATGATGAAGCCCTGGCGCTGATAAATAAATATGACTGGCCCGGCAATATCCGCGAGCTCCAAAATGTAATCAACCGTTCCGTTCTTTTGTCGCGTGACGATTTGATAAAACCCGAATTCCTGCCCGATGAGATTCGGTTTAATAGCCTCCACCCGGGGAGGTCTTTAAGCACAAAACCGGATAACGATGAGGTCAGGGAGCTTAAACAAGCCACACTTATTACGGAAAAAGAAGTGATTATTAATGCATTAATGGAGTCGAAGTACAATAAGAGTAAGGCTGCCAAGATGTTAAATATCGATAGAAAAACCCTCTACAATAAGATTAAACAATATGAAATTGAAATCTTAAAATAGCGTTTTTGTTGTTACGTGAAAGTCCACTGGTCGAAAGGTGGCAAATGAATGTCGATGTTATCGATGGAGTGGTTTATCTTAACGAAGAGATTGAACATGCCTGCATGGCTCTTGAATGGCTCAGGAGAAACATGGAAGGTTGGGATGAAAAAATGAGCCAGTATCTTTTTACTCAAAAAGATATTGTAAAAATTGAAGAAGATTAGAAAGGAAAAATGATAATGAATGTTCTGACGGTCACCATGAATCCCGCCCTTGACACTTCTACCCATGCAGGTTTTGTCGTTCCAAAAAGAAAGATACGATGTAGCTCTTTGTCTTATGCTCCGGGCGGGGGTGGAATAAATGTTTCGCGGGCCCTGAAAAAGCTGGGGAGCCATTCTACTGCGCTTTTTTTGTCGGGCGGCGATAACGGCAAAAAAATAGAACAACTGCTGACACAGGAAAAGGTGGATTTTATACCCATTGATTCGGGGCAGAATGTCAGGGAAAATTTGATGGTTCAGGATGAAAGAACCGGAAATGTCTACCGGTTTGCTATGCCCGGCGCTGAAATAAAGGAGAAAAGCTGGAGAAGTGTACTCGATGCGTTAAATGATTTTTCCCCAACTCCGAATTACCTCGTTGCCAGTGGCAGTCTGCCCCCCGGTGTACCTGATGATTTTTATGCCCGGATTGCTTCCTTTGCCAAAAAGAATGACATTAAGATGGTGCTCGATACTTCCGGAGAGCCCTTGAGAATTGCTTTGGAAGAGGGGGTCGACATGATAAAGCCTAATTTGAGGGAAATTGCGGGTTTATTGAATAAAGAGAATCTGACCGGTATGGAACTCGAAGAGGCTGCCAGGGAGATTTTAAGAAAAGGATGGTGTTCCGTGCTCATTATTTCCCTTGGTGCCAAAGGCTCATTGCTTGCCCGGCAGGATGATATTTTTGAATACATTTTTCCTCCGGTTATGCCTGTGGTTAGTGCTGTAGGTGCCGGCGATTCTATGGTTGCCGGTGTTATCGCCGGATGCGAGAAAGGTTTGTGGCCCGAGCAGGCCGTCCGCTATGGTGTGGCTGCCGGTACAGCGGCTGCCATGACGCCGGGATCGGAATTATGCAGAAAGGAGGATACCGAAAAAATATTTGATTGGTTGAATAAGAATGATGGAATAAATTAAAAAAAGCGCGATTAAAAAAGCAATGGCGATCAAATAGCCGATTCCAAGAATGATGGCATTCATGATGCGGTTTTTATTTTAACTATTCCGATTATTTTTGGAGTAGTTTTTTCATTAGCTGGTATACTTTTCTTTCTTCTTCGGGGTATAAAAAAATTTCATCGTCATCCGTTACCTGCAGTTTGTTTTCAATTTTTTTTACTCCCAATACCCTGGAGGCATCTTTATATGCCGCAATCTTTTCGGAGTAAGTGTTTACATTTCCACTCAGAGAGACATTTCCTTTGGATACTTCTACATGGATTTTATTGGCATTAACATTATCATCCCATACCAGTTGCCCAATTATCCCTCTTTTGATCAACTCTTCATTTGTTGGTGCCATAATTCATTCATTTGTAAAGTTAAAAAGTCTTTACCCAATACTATGCCATTTTTTTTATTCATGTTGAATAAAAGAATGAATGAATCGGTTCCCTGCGTGTAATGCATCAGAAGCCGGATGAATTATAGCCCGGAGGAATTCTTCGTTGAGCGTCGTTGGCTTATTCGTTCAGCGGAATGCCGGAGTATCAAACCAGTTGGTTTTGTTTATGCCTGCCCTGTTTCCGGAATTGGGCTTACCATGTACAATATTCAGTAAAAGATATGGTTTTGTGGAATTATGAAGAAATCATTGAGGAAATAATCCCCATGGGCAACATGGAAAAGGAATCTTCCTTAGAGATACTTATCCGGATTTTTTTTTAAAAGGCCGTGAGAATCTGCTTTTTAAGATGCATTGACTGTTGTTGCAGGATGAATAATAAGACTTTGTGGAATGATTTTTTCTTTCATGAAGACAAAAAACAGGAGTTATGTATAAAATTGTTTTATTGAGGCACGGCGAAAGTAAATGGAATAAAGAAAATCTTTTTACGGGGTGGACTGATGTAGAACTATCGGAAGAAGGCATATTAGAAGCTAAAAAGGCCGGTCAGATTCTGAAGAAAAATGATTATCATTTCGATTTTGCTTTTGTTTCTGTCCTGAAACGTTCTTTGCAAACACTATGGTATGCCCTGGAGGTGATGGATGAACTTTGGATTCCCTGGCAAAAATCGTGGCGTTTGAATGAAAGACATTATGGGGCGCTGCAGGGACTGAATAAGAAGGATATGGCAGACGAATACGGAGAAGAACAGGTTCACCAGTGGAGACGAAGCTATTCTGTTAAACCTCCTCAGCTTGATTCCAAAGATAAGCGTTTTCCCGGAAACGAAAGGAAATACCAGAATCTGCTGGATGATCAACTGCCCCGTGGAGAAAGTCTTGAGGATACTGTAAACCGGTTCTTGCCTTATTGGAAAGAAGAAATTTCACCAGTCATAAAAGCTGGTAAACAGATAATCATAGCAGCACATGGAAATAGCCTCAGGGCCCTGGTGAAACATTTGGAAAAGATTTCAGATGAAGAGATTCCTTCGCTTGAAATACCAACCGGAAAGCCACTGGTGTATGAACTGGATGAAAACCTGTTGCACCGCAATCATTATTATCTCGGGTAACCTTTTTTCCGAAACAATGAATGTTTTCTAAGGTTGTTGATAGTATTTCCAGATAAGATGCCCCGAATGCTCTTTTTCCCTTTTATACAAGCATTTTTTGTGATGTTGAATAAGTTGATTCACTTTGTCTTCCGGAAGTTGCTGAATGAATTTGAATTGTTCGCTTATGGGCATTTTCCGGATTTCTTTCAGGGCACAGTCATCAAGCTCCTTGCCCAGGGGGCAGGCTCTGACAACGCCAAAAAGCCAGATTTTTTTTTCAGATGACCCCAATTTAATTTTCCCTTTTGATTCCCATACAAATTTACAAACTTTTGTTTTATGAAGTACACAAATGCTTACTTTTATTCTTCCAAATTGCTGATTAGAGAGGGATTTTTCCCTTATTATTTTACCTGAGGCTTTTTTTTCTTATTCATCTTCACAAATCAAAAAAAAAATCAGTGCAAAA
>CAYTDH010000154.1:0-9635 GCA_964436325.1 uncultured Tangfeifania sp. | reverse complement strand
GTTTTGGCGAAGGGTGAAACCAAATCGTCCATTAAGTTGCGCACGGGATTGCAGGTGGATTTGCGTATCGTGAGGAAAAAGGAGTTTGGTGCTGCGTTGCTCTATTTTACAGGATGTAAGGAGCACAGCATTGCCCTTCGGAAGATGGCCCGGGAGAAAAATTATAAACTGAATGAGTACGGTATCTTCAAGGGGGATAAACAAATCGCCTCAAAGACCGAAAAAGAGATGTATGAAGCCCTTGATCTTCGCTACATAGAGCCCGAACTGCGGGAAAATAAAGGGGAATTTGAAGCATCGAAGGAAGATAAACTTCCAAAACTGGTGACCCTGGACGATATCAAAGGGGATTTGCATACGCATACCAATGAAACCGACGGGATTTATCCTTTGGAGGAAATGGTAAAAGCTGCCCGGGAAAGAGGGTATGATTATTATGCTGTGACCGATCACTCCAAAAAAGTATCTATGGCCAACGGACTGGATGAAAAGCGACTCGCTGCCCAAATCAGGGAGATTGATGATTTGAACAGCAAGCTTAACGATATTCAGGTGCTTAAGTCCATTGAGGTGGATATCCTGGAAGACGGGAAGCTTGATTTGCCCGATGATATTTTGAAAGAACTTGATCTCGTAATTTGTTCGGTTCATTACAACCGCAACCTGTCTAAAAAGAAACAAACCAACCGTATTCTCAGAGCCATGGAAAATCCCTTTTTCAACATTCTGGGACATCCCACCGGAAGGTTGATTGGGGAGCGGAGGGGGTATGATGTTGACATGGAAAAAATTATGAAAGAAGCCAAAGATAAAGGATGCTACATGGAAATCAATGCCAATCCGGAAAGGCTTGATTTGAATGATGACCATGCACGTTATGCCCGCGAGATTGGTTTGAAGGTTTCTGTCTCCACCGATGCCCACTCAATGGATAACCTTCATTTTATGGAATACGGGGTTGCCCAGGCACGGCGGGGATGGCTGGAGAAGAAAGACGTGTTGAACACGCATTCCCTGAGGCAGTTGAAAAAGCTCCTCGAGAGGAATTAAATCCAAAATGAAACGAGCATGGTTAAAGAATCATCCAAAAATATAATTAAAACACATGCGAGTTACATATGATACCTTATAAATAAACAATTTAAATCATATGAAAATTTATGAGAAAAAAGAATGTTTTTGTTATTGGAATGGATCGTTTGAACAAAGAGAGGCTTGAAATGCTTCCGCAGGCGAAAGAATGCCGTTTCCATCCCCTCCTTACCTATGAGGAGACCCATGGAGCGCGAAGGTATGAGGTAAATCCGGTAATGGAAAAATCTCTGAAAATCCTTGATGAATTTGATGGAACCATTGATGCGATTACCGGGTTCTGGGATTTTCCCGTAAGCATTCTTCAAACCATCCTGGCAGAGCGTTATCACACCCGTGGAACCTCAACAGAGAGTGTTTATCATTGCGAAAATAAAAACATTTCAAGATGTCGTCAGGAGGAAGTCATTCCGGAATGTGTTCCGGAGTTTAAAGGATTTAATCCCTTTGATGACCAATTGCTTGAGAAGATTAACCTGGATTTTCCGTTTTGGATTAAACCCGTAAAATCTTTTGCCGGCCATCTGGGCTTCAAAATTGAAAGTGAACAAGATTTTAAGGAAGCTATTTCAAAAATGCGGAAGAGGGTTGAATCCATGACGGGCCCCTTTTTTGAATTGCTCGAATATGCATCGGGAAACTTTAAGCCCGATAAAAAGATCTTATGCATTGCTGAAGGGATGATTTCCGGGCATCAATGTACACTCGAAGGGGCTGTTTACGAGCATGATGTTCATATTCATGGTGTGGTTGATTCGCTCCGTTATAAGGATATTTCCTCCTTTTCGTGTTACCATTATCCTTCTAAACTTCCAGCGACGATTAAGGAGCGGATGACAGGCTATGCCCGGAAGATTATGAAGCATATCGGGTTTAACAATTCTGCATTCAATATAGAATTTTACTGGGATAAGGATACCGACGCCATCAAGTTGCTTGAAATCAACCCTCGTATTTCACAATCGCATGCCGAGCTTTTCCGAAAGGTGGATGGGGTGTACAATCATAAGATTATTTTGGATGCAGCCCTTGGGTATCCCCCGGAAATTCCCTCCAATGAGGGGAAATGGGAAAAAGCCGGAAAATTTTTCGTTCGTCACTTCCGAAATGGTATTGTGAAAAAGGTTCCGGGGAAAAAGAACATTGAGAAGATAAAGGAGAAATATCCCGATGTTGTTCTTGACCTTGTGGCTGAGGAAGGTCAGGAACTGGAGGATTTGCCCTACCAGGACAGTTATAGCTATAAACTGGGATTTGTTTACCTGGGAGGTGCTGATGATGAAGAAATGCAGCGCAAGTTTGAAGATGTGAAAAAAATACTCGATTATAGGATAGAAGATTTTTGAATAAAAATGGTGAATGGTTATGCGTTTGGTTGAAGATTTCCCGAAGAAGGTAAAAGTACAGGAAAATGAGTGGATAACCATGTCCGATGGCATAAACATTGCTGCCCGGATTTGGTTTCCGGAAGATGCCTGGCACAAACCGGTGCCAGCCATTCTGGAATATATTCCTTACCGGAAGCGGGACATTACGAGGCAGCGCGATGATGCGGTTCAACGCTACATGGCCGGTCACGGATATGCAGTGATTCGTGCCGATATTCGCGGCAGCGGAGATTCAGAAGGTGTGCTGACGGATGAATATACCCGGCAGGAGCAGGATGACGGGTTGGAGATTTTAAAATGGATTCGTGTTCAGCCCTGGTGTAGCGGGGAAATGGGCATGATAGGCATTAGCTGGGGAGGGTTTAACGGCTTGCAGTTAGCGGCCCTACAACCACCGGGTCTGAAAGCGATCATCACGGTTTGTTCCACTGACGACCGCTATGCCGATGATGTACATTACATGGGCGGTTGTCTTTTGGGCGACAATTTATCGTGGGCCTCCGTGATGTTTGCCCTCAATTCCACGCCTCCCGATCCCAAAATCGTAGGGGATCGATGGAAAGAACTCTGGAAAGAGCGGCTTGAAGGCAGCGGTTTGTGGATGGATACCTGGCTCCGCCATCAGCACCGCGATGATTACTGGAAGCATGGCTCTGTTTGTGAAAATTACGGGGATATCACCATCCCCGTTCTGGCGGTTAGTGGCTGGGCCGATGGGTATTCCAATGCTGTTTTCAGGCTTCTTGAGAACCTCCGTTCTCCACGGAAGGGGCTCGTAGGCCCATGGAGTCATAAATATCCCCATGAAGGCGAACCCGGTCCGGCCATCGGCTGGCTCCAGGAATGCCTATATTGGTGGGATCACTGGTTAAAAGGGAAAGCCAACGGCATTATGGATGAACCGATGCTGCGCGCTTACATGCAGGATAGCATTCCCCCTTTCAGCAAATATACGGCCAGACCCGGCCGCTGGGTGGGAGAAGAGTCGTGGCCGTCGCCCAATATCCGGTACCGGGAGTATCCCTTAACCCCGGATGGTCTGGGAGATGGCGACCACAGGAAAAACAGTTTTCCATTGAAAGTGGAATCCCCTCTCCGGACCGGTTTGTATGCCGGGAAATGGTGCAGTTACAGCGCACCTCCCGATTTACCCGGCGATCAACGGGAAGATGACGGAGGGGCTCTTGTTTTTGACACTGCAATTCTGGAAAAACCGGTTGAAATCCTGGGCTCTCCGGTTGCTGAGCTCGAAATCGAATCCGATCAACCGGTAGCCATGGTTGCAGTCCGTTTGTCGGATGTGCTGACCAACCGCGATATCAGAAGGGTAACCTATGGTCTGCTCAATTTAACACATCGCTACACCCATGAGCATCCTGAGCCCCTGGTGCCGGGGAAACGCTACAAAGTGAGGGTACCCTTGAACGATATCGCTGAAAATTTTCCCGCTGGTCATCAAATCCGGTTAGCCATCTCTTCGGTTTACTGGCCATTGGCCTGGCCCTCTCCCGGGAAGGCAGAACTCAAGATTTATCCCGCTAATAGCCGTTTGATTCTGCCGGTCAGGCCGCCCCGCAGTGAAGATAAAAAGCTGCGTGAATTTGGTAAGCCCGAGAAAGCGCCGCCATCCCGGGTTACCCGGTTGAAACCGGAAGACCATCAATGGAAAGTAGAACGGAACCTGGCCACCGGTGAAACAAACCTCATTGTGGTAAAAGATGACGGCCGCATCCGGCTGGAAGATATCGGGCTCGAAAAAGAGAGCAATACCCTCGAAAAATATACCGCTGTGGGAAACGATTATTCCTCCCTTAAAGGAGAAACCTTTCATCATTATGTCTTTGAAAGGGAAGACTGGAAAGTGAGTACCGTTACCCATACGAAATTGCACTCGGATGAGGAGTATTTTTATATTAATGCTGATATTGATGCCTATGAGGGAGATGCACGCATCTTTTGCCGCAGTTGGAACAATAAGATACCAAGGGATTTGGTATGATCAGGAATGAATTTTTCCCATAAAAAAAAAGATGCCATGCCTCAAAATCCATATAAAAAGACGCCATTCCCGGAGTTTAAAAAGATTTCGGAAGTGAAGAAAAAGGAGGCCTCCGATGAAGCTGCATTGTTAAGAGAGGCCATCAATGACCACGATTATTTGTATTATGTGAAGAATAAACCGGTTATTGCCGATAGCGAGTATGACCGGTTATTTCACCGGTTGGAGGAGATCGAATCCCGGTTCCCGGACCTCGCTGTGGAGGTATCTCCCACCCGGCGGGTGGGTTATACCGTTATGGATAAGCTCCCGAAGAAAAAGCATAAAGCCCCCATGCTCAGTCTCGATTCAGCAGTTGAAGAGAGGAAAATCCGGAAATTTTTGGATGACCTGAAAAAGAAAAACGATGGGGAATTTCCCGAAATAATGGCCGAACCCAAATTTGACGGGCTCTCGCTCGAGGTGACATACAAGGAAGGAGTGTTTGAATATGCCGCCACCCGCGGGGATGGCGAAACAGGAGAGGATGTTTCTGAAAATGCAAAAACGATTTCCACCATCCCGTTAAAGCTCCAGGAGAACAGTGAACTTCCGGAAAGTATATCTCTGCGTGGAGAAGTATTTATGGACAAAGAAGGATTTGAAGCACTGAACAGACAGCAGATTGAACATGGGGAAGAGCCTTTTGCCAATGCCCGGAATGCAGCGGCAGGTACGCTGCGACAGCTAGACTCGAAAAAAGTAGCGGATAAACCTCTTGATATTTTCTTTTATGAGGTCCTGGCCTCGGACGGGAAGGGCTTTGAAAAACATGAGCAAATGTTAAATCACCTTCCTGAATGGGGGTTGAAGGTGAATTCCGAAAGCCAGAAATGCCGTTCGGAAGAGGATGTAAAGAAGTTTTATAATGAATTGAAGGAGAAAAGGGATGAATTACCCTATGAAATTGACGGCATGGTGTTGAAGACCAACAATATTCCCTGGAGGAAAGTATTGGGAGAACGGCAGAGGAATCCCCGCTGGGCTTATGCCTGGAAGTTTCCGCCTAAAAAGGAAATTACCCTGTTGCGCGATATCGTGATTCAGGTTGGGAGGACAGGAATTTTAACTCCTGTTGCTTTGTTGGACCCGGTGAATATCGGAGGAGTTACCGTGAGCCGGGCAACCTTGCATAATGAAGGAGAAGTAAAAGAGAAGGATGTGCGGCCGGGAGACAAGGTCCGGATTATGCGTGCAGGAGATGTGATTCCCGAAGTTGCCGGTGTGGTTGAAAAAAAGAAAAAGCGGGGAAGCCCTTTTCGCATGCCCCGGAAATGTCCGGTATGCAAAACAGAAGTGGTCCGTGAAGGAGCGTATGTTATCTGCCCCGCAGGGTTGTCGTGCCGGGCGCAGTTGATCGGCCGCATTCAGCATTTTGCTTCTCAAAATGCCATGGATATCGACAAGCTGGGCGGTAAAATCACCGGGCAACTGATCAACAGCGGACTGGTTGAGAAATTGCCTGACCTCTACAGGCTTAACCCCGGGCAGTTAGAGAAGCTGGAAGGATTTGCCCAAAAGTCGGCCCGTCAATTGGTGGAGGAGATTGGACATTCAAAAGAGGTGGAACTGCACCGTTTCCTGTATGCCCTTGGTATCCGGCATGTAGGTGAACATATTTCCAGACAGCTTTCTTCTGAGTTTGACTCGCTGGACGAGCTCCGGAATGCCGGTTGCGATGAGCTTTCCGCCATCCCGGAAATCGGACCTGAAATTGCAGAAAGCATTTCCCACTTTTTCAGTACTCCTGAGAACCTTGAAATGATCGACGAACTAAAAAAGCTGGGGCTGAACGTAAAGGCTCCTGAGAAGGGGAAGAAGGAACGCCTGAAAGGGACCACCATCGTAATTACCGGGGAGCTGGAGTCCTTTACCCGCGACGAAGCCAAAGAGAAGATTGAATCACTTGGAGGCCGCGCCACCTCAAGTGTGAGCAGTCAGACCAACTACCTGGTAAAGGGTGAAGGACCCGGAAGCAAACTGGATGAGGCCAAAAAGGAGAATGTGGAAATTATTGATGAAGGTCAGTTTAAAAAGTTGCTGGAAAAGGGAAAGTTGGGTTAAGGAGGAATTTTCTTCTTTTGGTGCGTAAATCAGGTTTTTTTTAGGGGAAGGGAAGTTGCGATGCGTTTTAAAAAATCCCGGAATTTATGTTGAAATATTTCTACAACTGGGGGAATTATGCACACCCGGAACGATATGCATTATGATTGTCGATCCTGGCAATCAACCACCGGGAAATGGAATTTTTTGGGATGCGTCAAGTGGAATTAAAGTCCGCTGGCTTTTTCCACACCTGTTTTTACCTTAGCGGGCAGAATAAACAGGTATTCTCCGAGGATACGGGCAAACTCAATCATTTCCCGGGCATCATGTTCATCCGGCATTTTATCTTCTTCGGTTTGACGGCGGTCTTTCGATTCCAGGCGGATAGCCCGTGCCCAGTCCACCATTCCTTCGTCAATCAGATGGTCTTTGGCGGCTTTTATGATTCGTTTATACAGTCTTCCCTCTTTGAACCCCTTATGGTTTAGCATGGCATCGATGCAGCTTGTTGAAAGCATCACGGAGCCAGCAGGAACATGGAGGGATTCAATGGCTTGTTCAAGAAAAACGCGGGCTTTTTCCGGTATGCTTTCATGAACGGTTTCAGGAGGGGGAAAGATTTCGAGGGCTGCTCTTGAATTGGGCCTTCGGCTTCCAATGAGGGCACCACCGCAGTGTTGGCAGACGTAAAAAGCCCAGACCCTCTGGTGGCCGTTTTCTGAATTGGTGGTATTAAATTCCTGTTCCATTGCAATGTCAGGAGAAGAAGTGCTGCAATGGGGACACCTTGCCAGTTTTAAATGATTCAATAAATCCATTCTTCCAGTTTTTATATTTTTTTATCCCATAATCATTCCGATAATGGTTGCTGACATGAGCGAAGCCAGCGTTCCTGCTGCCAGGGCCGGCATTCCGTATTTTGAAAGCAATACCCTCCTGCCGGGAGCCAGGGCACCGATTCCGCCAATCTGGATGCCAATAGAGGAGAAATTGGCAAATCCACAAAGGATGTAAGTTGCCATGATGATCGATTTGGGGTTTTGGAAAACGCCACTGGCTTTGAGTTCGGCGAGGCTGATGTATCCGATGAACTCCGTCAGGATGAGTTTTTCCCCCAGTAAACGCCCCACGACAATGATATCTTCCGTGCTGACACCGATTAACCACATAAGCGGTGCAAAAGTATATCCCAGAATGAACTGAAGCGATAATCCTTCATAGCGGCCGTCGGTTCCCCGGGCGATCAAGGGGTTAAGGTCGGTCCATTCCCCGATCTTCCCGACAATAAAGTTGAACATGGCAATAAAAGCAATAAAGGTAAGCAACATGGCAGCTACGTTTACTGCCAGTTTAACACCCTGGCTGGTTCCGTTGGTAATGGCGTCGAGCACATTGCTGCCAATTTTGTCACGGCTGACTTCTATCTGCTTGTTGATGGCCTCGGTTGGGGGGACCAGCATTTTTGAGAAGATAATGGCTGCAGGTGCTGCCATGATGGAAGCAGCCAGGAGGTGCTTGGCAAATTCCAGGCGCAGTTGCGGGTCATTCCCTCCCAAAAGGGCAATGTAGGCGGCCAATACCCCACCTGCAAGGGTGGCCATTCCTCCGGTCATTACCAACAGTATTTCCGATTTGCTCATCTTTTCGAGGTAGGCTTTGATCATGAGGGGCGATTCGGTTTGACCCAGGAAAATATTTCCCGCAACGGACAGGGCTTCAGCACCCGAAATTTTTAACGCTTTGGTGAAAACCCAGGCCAGTCCATAAACCACCTTTTGAATAATGCCCCAGAAAAAAAGCAGGCTGGTGAGGGCAGAAAAGAAAATGATGGTGGGCAATACCTGAAACAGAAAAATGAACCCATAGGTGTCGGCATCCATTAGGTCGCCCAGCAAAAATTCACTGCCCGCTTTGGTAAAGTCGAGGATTTTCACAAAAATCTGCCCAAAAAATTCAAAAACGCCCCGGATAAAGGGGACGTATAGAACCCCTACGGCCAGGAGAATCTGTATGGCTAACCCAATAAAAACGGTTCGCCAGGGAATATTTTTACGGTCATTACTCAGGAGGAACCCGATAAATAAAAGTGCGGCCATGCCCAGTAATCCCCGGAATATTGTCATCAGGGAAAAAGGATTTTGACGTTCCTTCGACAGTAAAATAACCGATGTATCAGATTCCTGTGGCTGGGAGGAAATTTGTTCATCCGGAGGGATAGTGTTCTGCTCTTGCGCATGAAGGGACTGAAAGAAGAAAATGCCGGAAATCATGACCAGCAAAAGGAGTAGATGCTTCATTCGTTCAGGTTAATTTTTTTTCCGGTTATTGATTTCATCCCTCAAAATCGAAGCTTTCTCATAATCTTCATTCTGAACCGCCTCATTGAGCAAATCTTCCAACTCCTGTTGCGTGTATTGCGAAAATGAAGATTTTGAGGTGGGCTCTGATTTGGGTTCCGGAGGTTCTTTGGAAGATTCCTTTTTTTCGTCGGCTTCCATTACGATTCCTGCTTTGGATAAAATGTCTTCGGTAGTGAATATCGGACACCGGAACCGAAGGGCCATTGCTACGGCATCGGAGGTGCGGGAATCTATCCGTACCTCTTTGCCATCCATTTCACAGAGCAGTTCAGAATAAAAAATTCCTTCCTCCAGTTTGTAGATGGTTACTTCCAGCAAAACAATTTCGAAAGCCATGGCAATGTTCTTGATGAGATCATGCGTTAAAGGCCGCGGTGGTTTGAGTCCTTCCAGTTGAATGGCAATGGCTTGGGCCTCCACAGGACCAATAATAATCGGCATCCTTCGTTCTCCGTTCTCTTCGGCTAAAACCAAGGCGTAAGCTCCGGACTGGGTCTGACTTACCGAAAGCCCCAATATGTCTAAACGAATTTTTTGCATCCCAAAATTCTTCTTCAATTGAATATATAAAACAAATATAACAATCATTTTTGTTTTATTTCAGTGTTCCCCAACCGAATTCCAAAGCCTCCTTTCAAACAACTGATTGTTTGGTTGTTATTATTTGCCGGCTATTCCAAAGTCAGAAAATCCTTTTGTTCTTCCTTCGCG
>CAYTDH010000153.1:0-9728 GCA_964436325.1 uncultured Tangfeifania sp. | reverse complement strand
ATCGCACTCTTGTGTCATTTCGAGACCCCACCCAAAATATTTTGGGCATAATGAAAAATGCACCAACGCATTCAATTCAATACATTGCTAAAAATACTTCAGCGAAAACCCTTTGTACTCGCCTCCGGAATCGATTTTATATTTAGAAATGTTTTTCACCCTGGCCATGGAGGGCCCAATACTGAGGTAATCCAAAAAGGGTTCCATATCCTTTTCCTCTCCCAGGGCCTTCACATGAACCGAGCCATCTGGTTCATTCTTCACCCATCCTTGAATGTCCCTTTCTTCAGCCTTTTGCTTCACAAAAGACCGAAAACCAACACCCTGAACACGACCGGTAATTTTTATATCGTAGTGTACCATCAGGCCTCTCTGAAATGTTCCACCACTTCAGGTTGTACCAACGCCCACAAACTGTAAACCCCAACCGCAGTTCCCAGTGGAAAGTTAAATAATTCAATAACAGAAAGGATTAGGGCAAGAATCCGCGCCCACTCTTTCCGTTTAAACAACCCAATGCCGGCAATAATCCCGGGAATGCTGACCAGGGTAATGACCACAATCATCACATTGGCAATAATGGCCAGTATTTGCCTGGTTTCCATCTCATCGACGAAATCGCCGGTAATGTACAATACGGTAAAGACCAGCACACCGATTAAAATACTCAAAATGCTTAACCCAATCTGAAGGGCTGCAACTACGTTAATATGTCGTTCCATGGCACAATCGTTATTTTTTTAAAATTACAAAAAAATCACCGGATGGTGAACTTTTCTGCCAACTGTCCTAAAAAAAATTCAAACCGCTTAGGGGTGCTCCCCCGGAAATAATTATTCATAACTTTGCGGCAACAAAAAAATTGGATAGAGAAGTTTCAACGAAAGGGAGGAACAAAATGGCAACCAACCAACCACTTGCTGAACGATTGAGGCCCATAACCCTGGATGATTACACCGGCCAGGAACATCTGGTGGGGAAAAACGGTGTATTACGAAAGATGATCGAATCGGGAAACCTTTCTTCGCTCATATTGTGGGGGCCACCGGGAGTTGGAAAAACCACTCTGGCCCGGATTATTGCCAACACCCTTGAAAGACCTTTTCACACCCTTAGTGCCATAAATTCCGGAGTAAAAGATGTAAGGGGAGTGATTGAAAAAGCCAAAAAGCAGCAATTCTTCAATCGACCCAATCCCATCCTGTTTATCGACGAAATCCACAGGTTCAGCAAATCACAGCAGGATTCCCTGTTGGGTGCAGTTGAAGACGGCACCCTAACCCTTATAGGGGCCACTACGGAGAACCCCTCATTTGAGGTCATCTCCCCCCTCCTTTCACGCTGCCAGGTCTATATATTGAACCCCCTCGACAAAGAAGGTTTGTTAAAGATTGTGCTACTGGCTCTTCAAAAAGACGTTGTTCTGAAGACCAAAACCATTTCAATAAAGGAAGACCGGGCGATGCTCCGTTATTCAGGGGGTGATGCCCGGAAACTGCTGAATGTTCTGGAACTGGTTGTTCTTGCTGAAGAGGGGGACAACATTGAAATTACAGATGACAAGGTAACCTCCTGCCTGCAGCGGAACCTGGCAACCTACGACAAAAAAGGGGAAATGCATTATGACATCATTTCCGCTTTCATCAAGAGTATCCGGGGAAGTGACCCGGATGCGGCGGTATATTGGCTAGCCCGCATGATTGAAGGGGGTGAGGAGGTTAAGTTTATTGCCCGGCGAATGCTTATCCTGGCAGCGGAAGATATTGGCCTGGCCAACCCTAATGCGCTGTTGCTGGCCCAAAGCACCTTTGATGCCGTTCATCAAATCGGGTATCCTGAGGCCCGTATTATTCTTTCGGAATGTGCCATTTACATGGCCACATCCCCAAAAAGCAATTCGGCCTACATGGCCATAGATGATGCCCTTTCGCTGGTGAGGAAAACAGGAGACCTGCCGGTTCCGCTCCACATCCGCAATGCCCCCACAAAACTGATGAAAGAAATTGGTTACGGCAAGGATTATAAGTATGCACATTCCTTTGATGGGAATTTTACCGCTCAGGAATTCCTTCCTGAGGAAATCCGGAACAACCGCATCTACAAACCAGGAAATAATGCCCAGGAAAACAAGATCCTTGAACGCCTGAAAAAATGGTGGGGTAAGAAATATTAAATGCCGGAAGAATCCATGGATTTTCCCGGCATTGAACTATTTTTTTACAACATCACCAGCTCAGAAATCCGGTTCTGTTGGATAATGAAAACTATTTGGCGTAGCTTACGACGCGCGTTTCGCGTATCACCGTAATTTTTATCTGTCCCGGATAGGTCATTTCATCCTGAATCCGTTTTGAAATATCATAGGACAGTTGTTCGGCCTCCTGGTCAGTCATCTTGTCTGACCCTACAATGACCCTTAATTCGCGCCCTGCCTGAATCGCATAAGTTTTGGTTACACCTGGATAGGAAAGCGCCAGGTCTTCCAAATCTTTCAACCGCTTGATGTAAGATTCCACCACTTCGCGGCGCGCTCCCGGGCGGGCTCCTGAAATGGCATCGCACACCTGAACGATGGGAGCAAGAAGGGTTTGCATTTCGATTTCATCGTGGTGTGCTCCAATGGCATTGGCGATATCGGGCTTCTCCTTGAATTTTTCAGCCAGTTTCATTCCCAGAACAGCGTGGGGCAATTCCGGCTCATCGTCCGGTACCTTTCCAATATCGTGTAATAACCCGGCCCTTTTGGCTTTCTTGGGGTTCAGGCCAAGCTCAGAAGCCATAATGGCACTCAGGTTAGCAACTTCACGGGAGTGTTGCAGCAAATTCTGTCCGTAAGAGGACCGGTATTTCATTTTTCCAATCAACCGCACCAGCTCGGGATGCAATCCATGGATTCCCAGGTCAATGGCGGTCCTTTTTCCGGTTTCGATAATCTCCTCTTCCACCTGTTTCTTCACCTTACCAACAATCTCTTCTATGCGGGCCGGGTGTATCCTGCCGTCGGTCACCAGTTGATGGAGTGCCAGTCGGGCGATTTCACGCCGCACGGGATCGAAGGCGGAAAGCACAATGGCTTCGGGGGTGTCATCAACCACAATCTCTACCCCTGTAGCTGCTTCAAGGGCCCGGATATTTCTTCCCTCCCGGCCAATAATACGGCCTTTGATTTCATCACTCTCAATATGGAAAATGGTTACTGCATTTTCCACTGCTGTTTCGGTAGCCACCCGCTGAATGGATTTCACCACAATTTTTTTGGCTTCTTTATTGGCGGTTTGTTTCGCCTCTTCCATGATCTCATTCACATAAGCCAGGGCATCAGACTGGGCCTCTTCCTTCAACGATTCCACCAATTGGGCCTTGGCCTCTTCGGTAGATAACCCCGAAATTTGCTCGAGCATCTCCTGGTGCTGCCGCCGCAGCTTGTCAAGCTCTTCACTCTTATGCTCCACACGCTGCAATTGCATATTCAGGTTCTCGCGTATGGCTTCAACCTCTTTCCGGGTCATTTCAAACTCTTTGGTCTTTTTTTGCAATTCGTCACGCCGCTGATTCAAACTGTTTTCGCGCTGGTTCAGTTTGTTTTCCTGCTGGCTGATTTTGGCCCCTTTTTCCTGAATAAACTTTTCATGATCGGTTTTTAACTGGATAAATTTTTCCTTAGCCTGTAAAATTTTATCCTTTTTTATCACCTCTCCTTCCGACTGGGCTTCCTCGATAATCCGGCGCTTTTTTGAGTTCAGTGCCTTATTCCAAATGAGGTAGGCCAGGGCCCCACCGCCCAAAAAACCAGCGGCCGCTCCTATAAGTATTTGTATCCAATCCATTGTTCGTTTTTTTTATTATTAATAAATAAACCCGTAATAAGTCACTTTGTTTTCGGGTGACTACATACGGGTTGTTGATAAATATTGGTTCGCTATTGTCTTATTTGCTTCCCTTTTCCTTCAAAAAGTCTAAAATATCGTCATTCAAATCTTTCAATCCATCAATGAAAAGCGGCTCATCACTGTTTTGCAACAATTCCGTCTGGTTCAGTGCAATTTGAAACGCAGTCATTGCCAATATATCTTGTGCATCCTTGTCGCGAAACAGATCCTTAAACTTTCTTACTGTTTCGTTTACTGTTTTTGCAGCCAGCCGATGCCTCTCTTCATCTTTCCTTTCGATGGTTAAAGGATAAATCCTTCCCTCGATCCTGATATTTATGCTTAATTGATCTTTATTCACTTCTCATTACCTGTTTAGTAATGCGATACACTTATCAATTTCCCGTATTATTTTATTTAATCTCTTACTGCCCTCGTTATTCTCATCATCACCAGAGAGAATCCGGTTTGCCAGCTCGAGTTTTTCATTTTCCCGGTTCAGATCATCATTCTCCTTTCTGAGCTGGTTCACCTTGTCTTTCTGCAAAACGAGTTCACCTTCCAGCCGTTTATTTTCTGCTTCCAGATTTTGAAAGGCCCGGAAAAGTTTTTCGGTACTCGCTTTCAACTCATTCAGAAGGATGCTTTCTTCCTCGGTCATTTTAGCTGCAATTCAGCCACAAAGTTAATATTTTATCACATTTGTGAAAGCATTTGAAAAACTTTGAAAAAAAATAATACTCCCGCATCTGAAAAGGATTTAAACGAAATTTTAAATTTGTGGCATTAAACAGTTGAACAAACATTCCGGAATGAAACATTTTTTCGTCTTTCTTTTTTTATCTCTTCACCTTTTTACAAAAGGCCAAGATAATTATTATGCGAACCCGGTCAAAATACCCCTCATTCTAAGTGGTAGTTTTGCCGAGTTGCGCAGCAATCATTTTCATTCCGGAATTGACATCAAAACCAACGGAGTGACCGGTATTCCTGTTTATGCAGTGGCCGAAGGAGTTATCACGCGCATTGTAGTATCCCCCTCCGGTTTCGGGAGGGCCCTTTACATTGATCATCCCAACGGCACCACTTCAGTTTACGGACACCTCAGGGCATTCAGAGCAGACATTGAGGAGTATGTTAAGAATTACCAATACCAAAACCAGACTTTCCGCGTGGACCTGCAGGTTGCCGAAGATTTGTTTGAGGTGAAAAAGGAGGAATTTCTCGGAGAAAGCGGGAACAGCGGGAGTTCGGGAGGTCCTCACCTTCATTTTGAAATCAGGGATACCCCGTCGCAACACCCCCTCAATCCGCTCAAATACCCTTTTCCGGTGAAGGACAATACACCACCCCGGATTTATTCCCTTATGATTGTTCCTCTGGGGGAGAATGCCCATGTGGATTATCAGTCAGGCCCGAAAACTTACCCGGTGGTTTATAAAGGTGGAAATTACCATTTAAGGGATAACCCCATCATCCCTGTTTACGGCAATATTGGTTTTGCCCTTCATGCCAATGACTTTTTTGATGAATCACACAACAAGTGTGGTATCTATTCGATGCAAATGAAATTTAACGGAGAAGTTTACTATTCTTTCCGCATGGACCGTTTTTCTTTTGCTGAATCGCGTTATATAAACAGCCATATTCACTATGAAGAATACATTCGTTCCAAACGACGCTTTCACAAAACATGGACCGACCCGGCCAACAAACTGAGCATTTACGATTTCATCAGGCAAAACGGCATCATTGAAATGGATGAAGGAGGCATTCATCATGTCCGCTTTGAGTTAACCGACACCCATGAGAATGCTTCGGTTTTGGAATTTAATGTTGAGAGCAAATCCGGGAAAATACCGGTGCAACCCAAAAAATTTATCCGGACCATGAAACACGGACGGAAAAATCAGTTCCGGTCAGGAGGTCTGAAGGTTGATTTTCCGGAAAATTCCTTTTACACCGACATTCCCTTTGAATACACAGTCCTTCCCGGCAAAAAAGAACTTTTTACCCGCATTCATGTCATTCATAAAGAAACAGTCCCTCTTCATGATGCATTCCGGCTCTCCCTGAAACCCCGTGATATCCCAATTAATTTGCAGCCCAAAGCCTTGCTCGTTTCCATCGATCCCCAATCGGAAAAGGTCTCAGCAGCAGGAGGTTCCTTTTCCAACGGGTGGGTCTCCGGAAAAATCCGGAACTTTGGTCAGTATGCCGTTGCACTGGATACCGTTGCACCGGAAATTATCCCTTTAAGCATCCGAAACAATTCAGACCTCACAGAGACCAACCGCATCAGGTTCAGAATAACCGATGAGCTTTCGGGCATTACCGAAATTGAAGGAAAACTGGACGGCCAATGGGCCCTGTTTGAATACGATGCCAAAAATAATCTAATCACCCATTATTTTGATGCCGGACGCTTTGAACTTCAAAAAAGACATCATTTGGAGTTAAAAGTGACCGATTACTGTAAAAATGAAACCACCTATGAAGCATCCTTCTGGAAATAAATACCAGGTTATTGGAACCATGTCGGGAACTTCTCTTGACGGTATGGACCTGGCTGCAGTGGAATTTACACACGCCGCAGACAAGTGGAGCTTTGACCTTATTGCTGCCCAAACCATCCCCTACCCCACGGACTGGCAGAACAGGCTGCGGCATGCTCCTGAACTTCCCGGCAGAGAGTTGCTTCTTCTGCATAATGCCTACGGCCGTTTTACCGGGCAAAAAATCAAGGACTTTACCAGGACAACCGGAGTTATCCCGGATATTATCGCTTCGCATGGCCATACCATTTTCCACCAGCCTGAAAACCATTTTACCTTTCAACTGGGCAACGGGGCTGCTATCGCTGCAGAAACAGGAATAACCACCATTGCCGATTTCCGGACAACCGACGTGGCACTTGGTGGGCAGGGGGCTCCCCTGGTGCCTGTAGGCGACCGCTTTCTTTTTGGTGAATTTGAGGCCTGCCTTAACCTGGGGGGATTTGCCAATATCTCCTTTGAAAAAAACGGACAAAGAATAGCCTTCGATGTTTGTCCGGCCAATTTTATCCTCAACCTTCTGAGCGAAAAAGAAGGTTCTTCCTACGATGAAAATGGCCGCCTGGGGCGTGAAGGAATCCTGAACAATTCCCTTCTCCACAAACTGAATCAACTCCCCTTTTACCAGGAAAAACCACCTAAGTCGCTCGGTCGTGAATGGATGGAGGCACATCTTTTACCCGTAATGAATGCTGCATTCATTTCCAACAGGGATAAATTACGCACAGCCTATGAGCATATTGCCCTCCAGATAGCCCGGGCCCTTCCTGAAAAAGAAAAAACCCTGGTGACCGGAGGAGGGGCATTGAATACCTTTTTAATGGAACGTATAAAATCATTGAGCAAAGCAGAAATCGTGGTTCCGGACACAAAAATTATCGAATTCAAGGAGGCCCTGATTTTTGCCTTCCTCGGGTTGCTTCGGTTTTTGGAGACTATAAATTGTTATTCATCGGTAACCGGAGCACGGAAGGACAGTTTGAGCGGATTGGTGTTCCGCGGCTGACTATTCTTTGATTTTAACTATATTTGTGCTTCCTGAAAAATAAAAAATAAAGACATGATAAAAACCAGATTAGGGACGGCGATAGTGCTTTTGCTTTTACTTTTGGCAGGTCGCCAGACAACCAACGGATGCACAAATTTCCTGATTACCAAAGGCGCTTCTGCCGACGGTTCTACGATGATTACCTACGCAGCCGATTCCCATACCCTCTATGGAGAGCTCTATTTCCAGCCTGCAATGGACTATCCTGAAGGCGCCATGCGTGACATTTTTGAGTGGGACACCGGCAAGTACCTGGGAAAAATTCCACAGCCGCGGCATACCTACAGTGTCGTGGGAAACATGAACGAGTATCAACTGGCCATTAGTGAAACCACTTTCGGCGGCCGCAGTGAGCTTTCGGGCCAGGAAGGAGCCATCATGGATTATGGCAGCCTGATCTATGTGACCCTGCAGCGTGCCAAAACAGCCCGTGAAGCCATTGAAGTGATGACGGCACTGGTGGAGGATTACGGTTACTACAGCTCAGGTGAATCGTTTTCCATATCGGACCCGGAGGAGGTCTGGATTCTGGAAATGATTGGAAAGGGGCAAGGCGAAAAAGGAGCTGTATGGGTGGCATTAAAAGTACCCGACGGATACATCAGCGGCCATGCCAATCAAGCCCGCATCACCACCTTTCCCCAGGATGACCCCGGAAACTGCCTTTATGCAGAAGATGTCATCTCTTTTGCCCGTAAAAAAGGATGGTTCGACGGAAAAGACGAGGATTTCAGCTTTTCCGATGTTTATGCTCCGGTAGATTTTGGCGGAGCACGCTTTTGTGAAGCCCGTGTATGGGCCGGTTTTAATAGGGTAGCCGGCGGAATGGAAACATACACCGAATATGTTAAAGGAAACATCGAACATGGAGGTCCCAATGATTTTGCGACCAATCGTATGCCGCTTTGGATTAAGCCCGATCGGAAACTTTCTGTTCAGGACGTGATGGCCATGATGCGCGACCACTTCGAAGGTACCGAGCTGGATATGACACAAGACATCGGCGCAGGGCCGTTTGAACTGCCCTACCGCATGAGGCCGCTTACCTGGGAAGTGGATTCCGTAAAATACTGCAATGAAAGAGCCATTTCCACCCAGCAAACCGGTTTTTCGTTTGTCACCCAAAGCCGGAACTGGCTGCCCGACCCCATCGGCGGAATCCTTTGGTTTGGTGTGGATGACACCTACAGTACCTGCTATGCTCCCATGTATTGCGGTATAAAGGAAATACCCGAATGTTTCCGGACAGGAAACGGGGATATGCTTACCTACAGCGAAACGTCCGCTTTCTGGACCTTTAACCTGGTCACCAATCTGGCCTATTTGCGCTACAATGCCATGATCAAGGACATCCAACAAGTACAAAAGGAGCTGGAAGACAAATTTGTTGCTTATGTACCTTTAATCGACCAGGCGGCTCAGTCGCTCTACAATGAACAGGATAAGGAAAAAGCCCGGGATTTCCTCACCGAATTCTCGGTGAACGAAGCCAATAACATGACTGCACGCTGGAAAAAACTGGGGCAATACCTGCTGGTCAAATACATCGACGGTAACATCAAGCGTGAAAAAGACGGAGAATTTGAACGGACGGCCACCGGCCTGCCTCCCTCTCCCCATCAGTCGGGTTATCCCGATTGGTGGACTAAAGTGATTGTGGACAAAACCGGAAACCATTTTAAAGTGATTGAGTAACAAATTCACTGCCGGAGAGAAAAGATTTTTATTTATTTCTCCTGAAATGAAGCCGGTTTCTGTTTGCTTTGTCGAAAAAAGTGTTATTTTTGCACCGCTTTTAAGCAATCTCTTATTCGCCGGCTGGCGGATTACATTGCCAACATTAAAAAAATTTCAGAAATGGATTTAGTACAGTTAGTGGAAAAAGAATTTGGGGTAGACCAGGATCATCCTGATTTTGGAGCCGGAGATACCATCACCGTGAGCTATAAAATCCGGGAAGGGAACAAAGAAAGGATTCAGAACTTTCGCGGGGTTGTTATTCAAATTCGTGGAAGGGGAAATACCAAAACCTTTACCGTTAGAAAAATGTCGGGAAATATCGGTGTTGAACGTATTTTTCCGTTGTCATCTCCTTTTATTGATAAAATTCAAATCAACAAAAAAGGAAAAGTACGCCGTAAAAGATTATTTTATCTGCGTGAAAGAACAGGAAAAAAAGCCCGTATCAAGGAAAAGAAATTTTAGAGATATTAACCTCTGTAAAGAAAAGCTGTCCGCAACGACAGCTTTTTTTAT